>JBEKBU010000029.1:0-24935 GCA_050015235.1 Methylomonas sp.
TTTAATCCAGGGTTGACACTCCGCTTATTTTAGACACACTTTGAAAATTATTCGAGCTGATATCGATGAAAAGAGTGGCGGCTTGAATGAATGGAAAATTTTTATTACAAACGAGGATAATGACATGGCAAAAAACTTACTTGAACAACTCCGCGAAATAACCGTGGTTGTAGCTGATACCGGTGACATTCAAGCAATTGAGACCTTTAAACCGCGTGATGCGACCACTAACCCGTCTTTGATAACAGCCGCCTCGCAAATGCCCCAATACCAAGGCATAGTTGACGACACATTACGCGGCGCCAGAACCAGCTTGGGCGCCGGCGCTTCCGCCGCTGACGTCGTATCGCTGGCTTTTGACCGTTTAGCCGTTTCATTCGGTCTAAAAATTCTGGAGATCATTCCAGGCCGTGTTTCAACTGAAGTTGACGCGCGTTTGTCTTACGATGTGGATGGCACTATCGCAAAAGGCCGTGAGCTGATTGCTCAATATGAAGCGGCCGGTATTTCAAAATCCCGAATTCTGATCAAAGTAGCCGCAACCTGGGAAGGCATTCAGGCCGCCGCGGTTTTGGAAAAGGAAGGTATTAGTTGTAATTTGACCTTATTATTCGGTATACACCAAGCGATAGCTTGCGCCGAAAACGGCATTACCTTAATTTCTCCTTTTGTCGGCAGAATTTTGGATTGGTACAAAAAAGACACCGGCCGCGATTCTTATCCGCCCGCGGAAGATCCTGGGGTTTTGTCCGTCACCGATGTTTATAATTACTACAAAAAATTCGGTTATAAAACAGAGGTCATGGGCGCCAGTTTCAGAAATATCGGCGAAATTACCGAATTAGCCGGTTGCGATCTGTTAACCATTGCTCCCTCCTTATTAGCGGAATTACAAGCCGTTGAAGGCGATTTACCGCGTAAACTCGACCCGCAAAAGGCCGCGGGGTCCGCCATTGACAAAATCCATGTCGACAAAGCCACTTTTGACGCCATGCATGAGGAAAACCGTATGGCCAAGGAAAAACTGGCTGAAGGAATCGATGGTTTTACCAAGGCGCTGGTAACACTGGAAAAATTACTGTCGGATCGTTTAGCTAGTCTGGAAGCTTAATAACCGCCCGTCCGGCAAGTCTTCGCATGCCGGACGGGTTAATGTCGAAATTTCAGCGGGTCGCCCTTCCATGGGCAACCCACTCCCAAGCAGAGTTTAATGCATGTCAAAAAAAATATTAGATGTTGTTAAACCCGGTGTCGTCACCGGTGAAGATGTTCAAAAAATTTTTACAATTTGCAAAGAAAATCAATTTGCATTACCGGCGGTCAACGTCATCAGTACCGATAGTATTAATGCGGTATTGGAAGGCGCCGCAAAAGCAAAATCCGCTGTCATCATTCAAATGTCAAACGGCGGCGCCGCGTTTGTCGCGGGTAAGGGACTAAAGGCCGAAGGCCAACAAGCATCAATTCTAGGCGCTATTTCCGGCGCTCAGCATGTACATATGATGGCTGAACATTATGGAGTGCCGGTTATACTCCACACCGACCACGCCGCGAAAAAACTATTGCCTTGGATCGACGGCATGCTGGATGCGGGCGAAAAACATTTCGCGGCGACCGGCAAACCTTTATTCAGCTCGCATATGTTGGATTTATCGGAAGAAAGTCTGGCTGAAAACATTGAAATTTGCGGCGCATATCTGCAACGCATGTCTAAATTGGGTATGACTTTGGAAATAGAACTAGGTTGTACCGGCGGCGAAGAGGATGGCGTGGATAACAGCGGCATGGACCACTCGGCTCTGTATACTCAACCGGAAGATGTGGCTTATGCCTACGAACATTTAAATAAAATTAGCCACCGCTTCACAATCGCCGCCTCATTCGGTAACGTCCATGGAGTTTATTCGCCGGGTAATGTCAAATTAACGCCCAAAATCCTCTATAACTCGCAACAATTCGTGTCCGAGAAATTCGGTTTGCCGCATAATTCGCTCAACTTTGTTTTCCACGGCGGATCAGGCTCTTCCCCCGAGGAAATTAAAGAATCCATTAGTTACGGCGTGGTGAAAATGAATATCGATACCGATACCCAGTGGGCGGCCTGGGCCGGCGTTCTGGAGTTTTATAAGAAAAATGAAGCTTATTTGCAGGGACAAATCGGAAATCCGGAAGGTAATGACAAGCCGAACAAAAAATATTACGATCCCCGCGTTTGGCAACGCGCCGCGCAAGTTGGGATGGTCGTACGTCTTGAACAAGCATTCCGGGATTTGAATGCGGTAAATTCGCTTTAAACCCGGATGTTCGAACGCATTGGCCGCCCGCGGGGCGGGGTAGCTACACCCTGCCGGCAAAGCCCCTTAGCCTTCAAAGGCCGGTTCACGCCCAAGCGTGAGCCGGCGGGGTTAGGTGAAACGTTCTGCATCGGCAGTCCGTTTTCTCCGTGCGAAGCTACGAAAGTGGGCGTTACCTGTTCAACCAGGGCTTAACACTGGGCCTGCAAGGCAAATTTGACGAAGCAATCGCAACTAACGACAAAGTTGTTGAAGGCTATGGCGGGCGTAGCGAGGCCAATATCGTCGAACAGGTGGCGAAAGCCTTGGCCAATAAAAAACACTATGAATCAAAATTGAATCCTACGTCTCAGAAAGGGTAGGTTTTACCACAAGTCGCCATACCAATAAAAAACAGCAACGTGAACTGGCCCCATGCCCAACGCGTAACCGTACAACGCCATTTATTCCGGCCAAAAATCGGTGTTTGTTATTTGACTGTATTCCCAAGGACATTCTTGAGGAAATCGTTCATACAGAAATCCGGTTTCTCTAGTAACAATATCCAGTGTGTCCGCCCAAACGCCAGACCACCATTCAAGATTATTTAGATCGGCTTTAAGGCTTGGTGTTTTTTGAATTCGCTGGACAACTCTTTTCCGTTGTTCCGTGATGGTGTGTTGCCAACTATTTCCCCTTCTGTCGGGTTGGTACCGCCACTTGACTAAATGGGCCAGCAATACCGCCATACGGCTTTCGAGTTCGCGCTGTTCGCTTTTTCCCACGTCTTCAATCTCATCCGCAAGATGTTCAAGGTCGAGCATATCAAACCGGCCAGTACGAATAAACGCGGCCTGCTCATTTGCCCAAGCGATTACATCGGTTTCGTATTTTTGCATTGATAATGCCCTTAAAATGTCTCAACTGGGTCTAGACCCTGGCAAAATAATAGTGTATCACAACTAAAACAGCCCCCCCTGACGATACATGCGATTTTTCTAAGAAAAACCATTTTTAATAAGTGTTATCTCGCTATGAATAAAACAAGAAAGCACGAAAAGCAGAAATTATTACTATCGCGGCACAATCTTCTCGATATTTAATAGATATGGCGCCATGTTGATAAGTGCTGATATCATTATGAGGATAATATGATGCCCGCCCCTAATGCAAACTTAACCAGATGGACAGTTTCAGTTCCTAAAGAAACAGATACCGCCCTACGCTGTTTTTTAGCGGAAAGAGGCATGAAAAAAGGTAATATTTCTAAATTTATTGTAGACGCTGTTAAATGGCGAGTATTTGAACAAACAGTAGCTGAAATTAGAGAAAAATTCGCCGATCTTTCACCAGAAGAACTACAAAAATTAGCGGATGAAGCAAGCGAATTAGCAAGAATAGAAATGCGCGAAGAGCTTTTAAGAAACGAGGAAAAATGTTAGTTGTTGTCGATACTAATATCTTTATCAGTTATTTACTCGTTCCAAATTCACAACCAGCTAAGACAGTCGCCCTTTGGCAAAGTGGTAAATTTGATGTTTTTACGGCACAGCCACGGATTGATAAATTAAAGCGCTCTTTTCGAACCCCGAATGGGTGCGCGATCTCATTTTGGGCTTTAGCCATCGCAACCTTTGCAGCGCCATTTTTCCGTGAAATCGCCAGCCGTCGGTCAATTTTTTGACGCCCTCCCCTCCTCGGCGCCTGTTAACTAAAGCGCCTTCAAGCAGCTATTTCTCCGCTATCCAATACCAATCCCTGGTTCAATTAAGCCGTCTTCTTGTATTTTCAAACATTACTATTATTCTTAAATTGTTTCCGAACAGTCTGGCGAGCACAGCCCCACTTAAAGATAAACAGTTATTAAAACAGTTACTTGATCGCTCGCGCGAAAACGCATCAAAGCGCGATTAAAGCGTCCGATACCTACACGTTCTAGCCGCCTGTTGCGTTTCGCTGTTCAGGCCGATCAATAATTAAGGCTCCGGAAAAAAGAGCCAATGATAACTTGGCCCACTTTGTGCTTTTATAAAATTAGGAAGGTAATTTATGGCAGAAACTCATGAAAATAATGAGGAAAAAAAATCCCCAAAAAAGTTGATCCTGACGATAGTTGGGGCATTGTTATTACTCGCTATTGGGGCCGGCGGCGGATATTTTTATATGTTGAAAACATCGAAACCCACGCATGCCAAGGGGGCCGATAAAGCGAAACACGCTAATGAGGAACGTGCTGAAAAAGAAGAGCATGAAGAAAAGTCCGAACCGGATGTATTTTACGATTTACCTAATCCATTAGTGGTGGATTTTCCAAGTGGCGGTAGCGCTAAAGTGATCAAAATATCATTGACCATACAGGTAAAAGGAGAAGCCGCTACAGCCGCTTTAAAGAAAAACGAACCTATGATACGGAACAATTTACTTATGTTAATTAGCGCATTAGGCGCCGATAAAGCCAAAACAATAGAAGGGAAAAAAGAACTGCAAGCCTCTATGCTCAGTGAAATCGGCAAAGTACTGGAAAAAATGGCGGGCAAAAATACCGCTAAACAAGTTTATTTTACCGAATTTGTAATGCAGTAATGTCTACCGCGGACTTATTATCACAAGATGAAATCGACGCCCTGCTACACGGCGTTGACGATGGCGACGTTGAAACCGAGCAAAGTTTAGAGGCCGGCAAGCGTCCGGTCAGAAGTTATGATTTTAACAGTCAGGAACGTATCGTTCGCGGCAGGATGCCGACTTTGGAAATGGTCAACGAACGTTTTGCCCGTTATTTTCGCATTGCGCTATTCAATTTTTTACGGCGCGCCTCGGAAATTTCGGTTTCCGGTATTCAGGTGCAAAAATTCTCGGAATTTATTCAGGGTTTATTCGTACCGACCAATTTAAATGTAATCCGTATGTCGCCCTTGCGCGGCCGGGCGTTAATCGTCATGGAGCCGCGCTTCGTATTTACCGCCGTGGACAATTTTTTCGGCGGCGGCGGGCAATTTTACAATAAGGTTGAAGGCCGGGAATTCACGCCCACCGAAATGCGCATTATCCGTTTAATTATCGATATGATTTTTAAAGACCTGGCTGAAGCCTGGAAGCCGGTTATGGATATTGAATTCGATTACCTCAACTCCGAAGTTAATCCGCAATTCGCAAATATTGTCAGCCCTTCCGAGATCGTGGTGATTTCAACCATTCATGTGGAGCTGGAAGGCGGCGGCGGCGATATTAATTTAGTCATGCCTTATACCATGATAGAACCGATCAGGGAGATGTTGGACGCCGTTACCAGTGATCGTGGCGAGGTAGACGGGCGTTGGCAGGAAGCGTTGCGCATGGAAATTATTCGTAGCGAGGTTACCCTGAACAGCAAGCTTATCGAAAAAGACATGCCGATCAGTGAAATCATAGAACTTAAAAAAGGCGATGTCATCCCTTTTGAAATGCCTGAAACAGTGATTCTGGAAGTAGAAAATGTGCCGGTATTTAAGGGCAAACTCGGCATGTCTGACGGCAATTACGCTATTCAAATCCAGGACAAAATGACGCTGGACAATATCTGATAATCGATGGGACTAACAAAATGAGTGAAACTGAAGAAGACTTTGGAGACGACTGGGCGGCGGCAATGAATGAACAGGCGGAATCCGAAGGGACGAAGTCTAGCGCCGATCCCTACCCTACCGTCGACTTTCCGGAGTTTGACGAACAAAAACCGCAAAAAATCTTAAACCCCGATGAAGTAAAGCTTGAAGTTATTCTTGACGTACCCGTCACTTTATCTCTGGAAATCGGTAGGACCAAGATCAATATCCGTAACTTGCTACAGCTTAATCAAGGTTCGGTGGTTGAACTGGATCGTTTTGCCGGTGAGCCCATGGACGTACTGGTCAACGGTACTTTAGTGGCGCATGGGGAAGTAGTGGTGGTTAACGATAAATTCGGCATACGTTTAACTGATATTATCAGCCCCTCGGAACGGGTGAGAAAGCTCGGATGATGATTAAAAAACATCTACCGGTATTCAGCGCGGGACTAATGCTGACCCTAAGCCCCAAACTCGCCTCCGCGGTACAGTCAGGCGCTGATCTGGCTTCAGCCGCGAATATTGGCAAATCCTTGCTGGCTTTGCTGCTGGTCTTGGCGATTTTTTTCGGCTGCGCCAGACTTTTGCGAAAATCCGGCGCCATGAGATTTTTAAACCAAGGACAATTAGGCGTTGTGGCGGGCTTATCATTGGGCATGCGTGAAAAGCTAGTATTGGTCAAAGTTGGGGAAAAACAATTGTTGTTGGGCGTTACCTCCGGCCGTATCGATAAATTGATGGAATTGGAAGGCGATCAACGTCTGTTCCATAATCCGGCGGAACTCGGGGAAACCGGAGCGTTCGAAAAAAAACTGATGCAGTTTATGCAGGGTAAGCAAGATGCTTAAATACCGATACCGCCTGATAATACTGATATTACTCGGGCTGTTTAGTCAGGAATGGGCGCATGCGGCTACGCCGGGTATAGACGCCATTACCGTTACCAGCAACCCCAAGGGCGGACAAAACTATCAGGTTACGATACAAATTTTAGCGCTAATGACGATGCTGACGCTATTGCCGGCATTGTTATTAAGCATGACCGCATTTACCCGGATTATGATAGTACTGAGCTTGCTGCGGCAAGCATTGGGCACCTCATCGGCGCCAACCAACCAAGTGTTGCTGGGCTTATCGCTATTTTTGACCCTATTTATCATGACTCCGGTGTTCGAAAAAATAAACGACGCCGCGTTACAGCCCTATCTGGCGGAAAAAATCGATACTTTAACCGCTTTGCAAAAAGCTTCCGAGCCCATCAGGCAATTTATGCTTAAACAAACCCGTGAGGCTGACATAGCCATGTTTATACGTATATCTGGTAAAGAGAACATCAATAATCCCGAAGACGTCCCTTTTTCCTTGTTATTACCCGCTTACGTCACAAGCGAACTTAAAACGGCCTTCCAAATCGGTTTTGTACTTTTTTTACCATTTTTAGTCATCGACATGGTTGTGGCCAGCGTTTTGATGTCGATGGGTATGATGATGCTGTCGCCTATGATAGTTTCCTTGCCATTTAAAATCATGTTATTCGTTTTGGCGGACGGCTGGTCCATGGTGCTGGAAATGCTGGCGGCAAGCTTTTATGTTTAATCGGAGATCGCCTAGATGACGCCGGAAACAATTTCGACGCTTGCCCAGCAAACCGTACTGGTTACAATAAAGTTGATGGGACCCATATTGCTTTCGGCGCTAGTAGTCGGCTTGCTGGTATCCATATTTCAAGCAGCGACCTCCATACAGGAACAGACTTTAACGTTTATTCCAAAGTTAGCAATCGTTGTCGTGGTGTTGACTATCGCCGGCCCAGCTATGTTGCAACTCTTGATCGATTATTTTCAAGATTTAATCCGTGAACTTCCCAATTTAATCGGATGAGTATTACAGAAGAAGCTTTATTGGATTACCTGTCCGCATTTATTTGGCCTTTTTTGCGGATGAGCGGTCTATTTCTGACGATGCCGATATTCGGATTGATGAGCGGAAGCACCGCGAGCAGTATACCGGCGCCCGTAAAAATTATAGCGTGCGTACTAATGACAATAACTATTTTACCGGGCTTACCGTCAATACCGAATATAGAAATTGTCAGCTTCCGGGGTTGGATGGTCGGTCTACAACAAATCATGCTGGGCGTCAGCGCCGGTTTTATTTTACAAATGGTCATGTCCGTCATGGGATTCGCCGGACAATTTATTGCTTATGGCATGGGGCTTGGATTTGCTTCAATGGTCGATCCAACCACCGGCGTACAAGTTCCTGTTATCGCCCAGTTGTTCATTGTCGCCTCCGGCCTATTTTTTCTTGCCGTCGACGGCCATCTGTTATTGATAGAAATGCTGGCGCAAAGTTTTCATACTTTGCCGATAGCAATGGCTAACCTGGAAAAAACCGATCTATGGCGCATCATAATCTGGAGCGGTCAAATCTTTGTCGATGGCGTACTACTGTCTTTACCGGTTATGGTTAGCATGCTTTTCATCAATCTGAGTTTTGGCGTAGTATCCAAGGCAGCCCCGCAATTACAGATTTTTGGCGTGGGATTTCCTATCACCATTATTATTGGTATGGCGCTGATTTGGATATGCTTTCCGGGGATGATCGATAATTTCAGCGAAATATTGCACGCAAGTTTTACGCTTGTCAGTCAATTATTGAGAATAACCTAAATGGCGGACGATTCAGGCCAGGATAAAACCGAAACCGCAACCGGCAAGCGGGTCGATGATTCCAGAAAAAAAGGTCAAATTGCCCGTTCGAAAGAACTGAATACCTTTGTAACGTTAATTATCAGTTCAACCCTGCTTATCTTCATGGGCCGGCATATGACCGACGAACTACGAGAAATGATGAAACGTCAGTTCGATTTGTCCAGATCGGCGATTTTTGACCCATCCACGCCTATCAGTTCTCTAAAACAGGTTTTTAGCGAAGGTTTTTTTGTGGTGTTGCCGTTTGCTTTAGTTTTATTGATCATGGATCTGCTGACGCCCACGCTTTTAGGCGGCTGGAATTTCAGCATCGAAAGCATCCAGTTAAATTTCGCCAAATTAAATCCGCTAAGCGGCATCAAAAAAATTATCGGTACGCAAGGGATCATCGAATTAATTAAAGCCATCATCAAAACGCTGCTGATCGGATTTGCCGGCTGGAGTTTGTTTAAGTTTTATTTCGATGATTTTATCGGACTAAGCCTTATGCAAGTTGACCAAGCGATTTACCGTGCAGGCGATATATTATCGAATTGCCTGATTATTTTAAGCGCCAGTTTTTTATTATTAGTAGTCATTGATGCGCCTTATCAAATATGGCGTCTTCAGGATCAATTAAAAATGACAAAACAGGAAGTCAGAGACGAGCATAAGGAAATGGAAGGCAGTCCCGAAGTTAAAGGTAAAATCCGCCGCATGCAAATGGAGATAGCGCGGCGGCGCATGATGGAGGCGGTACCCAGCGCCGATGTAATCGTTACCAATCCTACTCATTTCGCCGTCGCGTTAAAATATGACGTGAATAGTAAAGGCGCCCCGCTAGTCGTCGCCAAAGGCGCGGATCTGATTGCCGCTCAAATCCGTAGCCTTGCATTGGCGGCGAATGTGACCATGGTTGCGGCGCCCGCACTGAGCCGGGCAATTTATTACTCTACGGATTTAAATCAGGAAATACCGCGCGGTCTATTTTTAGCCGTCGCACAGGTATTAGCGTATGTATTTCAATTAAGAGCGGCAAAACAAAACGGCTGGAGCAAACCCACTCCTCCGCATGATGTACCCGTACCCGCCGAATTCCGGCAATAACCCAGACTGCTTGAGTAATGGACGCAAAAAAAATTCTGCAATTTTTTAAAACGCTTGGCGCAATGGGTCTAGGCGCCCCTTTGCTGATCCTAATGTTGCTGGCGTTATTGATTTTGCCGTTACCGCCTTTCATGCTGGATTTATTTTTTACTTTTAATATTGCTTTTTCGCTGATTATTTTGCTGGTTGTCATCTATACAACCAAGCCGCTGGAATTCGCCTCTTTCCCAACGGTAATATTGGTAGCCACTCTGTTACGGCTGGCGTTGAATGTCGCCTCGACACGCGTGGTTTTATTAAAGGGCCATGAAGGCGGAGACGCCGCGGGTAAAGTCATTGAAGCGTTCGGCTCATTTGTCATTGGCGGTAACTTTGCGGTAGGGATAGTCGTATTCGCCATTCTGGTCATCATCAATTTTGTGGTTGTTACCAAAGGCGCCGGACGCGTCGCGGAAGTAAGCGCCCGTTTTACCTTGGACGCCATGCCCGGCAAACAAATGGCGATAGATGCGGATTTAAACTCGGGACTCATCAACCAGGAAGAGGCGCGCACCCGGCGTGAAGATGTCGCGGCCGAAGCGGATTTTTACGGATCCATGGACGGCGCCAGCAAATTTGTGCGCGGCGACGCGGTAGCCGGGATAATTATTCTTTTTGTCAATATGATAGGCGGATTGGCTATTGGCGTTGGCCAACACGGCATGAGCTTTGCGAACGCCGGCAATGTTTACGTATTGCTCGCCATCGGCGACGGCTTAGTGGCGCAAATACCGTCATTGCTCTTGTCCGTTGCTTCCGCAATGGTTGTAACGCGTGTACGCAGCAGTAAACAAGACTTAGGTAAACAAGTTTCCGCGCAATTGTTTGAAGATCCAAAAACGCTGTTGGTAACCGCCTCGGTGCTGGGGTTGCTTGGCGTCATTCCCGGCATGCCGAATCTGGTATTTATGTTGTTATCGTTTTCCCTGGTTGCTATTGCTTATATGATTAACCGGCGGCGGAAAAATGAAGAAGAAAATGTTTTGGCCATGGCGAATATTGTCAATTCTCAACAGCAACTGGCTAAATCCGAAATCAAGGAGCTCGGTTGGGATGATGTGATGCCTGTTGATATTATTGGTCTGGAAGTCGGATACCGTCTCATCCCGCTGGTTGATAAAAACCAGGGAGGGCAACTAATGACGCGCATTAAAGGCGTACGTAAAAAACTATCGCAGGAGCTTGGATTTCTGATACCGACAGTCCATATACGCGATAATCTCGATTTATCCCCGACCGAATACCGAATCTCGCTGATGGGAGTAACCGTTGGCGAAGCGGATATTCTTCCCGACAAGGAAATGGCTATAAACCCGGGACGCGTCTTCGGCGCTTTGCAGGGTACGCCCTGCAAGGATCCCGCATTCGGGCTTGAAGCCGTTTGGATAGATTCCGGCCAGCGCGACCATGCGCAAACTTTAGGTTATACGGTTGTGGACCCTAGTACGGTGATCGCCACCCATTTAAGCCATCTCTTACAAAACAACGCGCATGAATTGTTCGGATATGAAGAAGCCCAGCAACTGCTGGATAATTTGGGCAAACTGGCGCCCAAACTAATTGAAGATTTGACGCCTAAAACGTTACCGCTCGGCCTTATTGTCAAAGTTTTGCAAAACTTGTTATCGGAAAAAATTTCGATTCGCGATATGCGCACTATCGCCGAAACTTTGGCGGAGTATGGCGGCAAAAGTCAAGATCCGGACATCTTGACTTCCGCCGTACGCGTCGCGCTGGGACGCTCGATTATCCAGGATATCAGCGGTATACAGATGGAAATCCCGGTTATTACGCTTGATCCTGGATTGGAACAGATATTGCATAGATCATTGCAGACGGCAAACGATGGCGGAGCGGGTTTAGAACCCGGATTAGCCGAACAAATGCATAAGTCATTAGAGGATAGCGTCCAAAAAATGGAAATGGAAGGCTTGACTCCGATATTACTGGTTTCAGCATTTATACGGCCATGGCTAGCGCGGTTTGTCCGTTTTTCGATCTCGGGTTTACAAGTACTGGCTTATAGTGAAATCCCGCAGGATCGGCGAATTAAGGTGATTTCAACCGTTGGACAGCGAACATAATTAAAGAGGACGCACTATGAAAATAAAACGTTTTTTTGCAGCCGATATACGTCAGGCCATGCGTATGGTTAAAGAAGAATTAGGCGCAGACGCCGTCATTATGTCAAACCGCGCTCTGGACGGCGGCGTTGAAATTGTCGCCGCGCGCGATTTTGATGAACAAGTGGTAAGAAAACATTTACAGCAGCAAGAACAGGAACAGAAGCCGGTAAACGACGTTACGCCAAAAATTAGAGATTTTCCAAATTTAAAAGCCGACAAAAAATCGGCGCATTTAATCAGCAACGCTAGAAAACGCGGTAATGAAATTGAAAATCCGTTACGCAAAAATCTTGATCAGTATATTGGCTATGCTGAAAAATTGCAGGCATTGACCGCGGCCGCCAAACAACCGGAAAAACCGAAAATGATTGAAAAACCGGCCTTGGTTAATCAGGAACCAAATATCAAGCTGGTCGCAGAGACAAAAAAGCCGGATTTAGCGGCCTATTCGTCCGATAAATTCATAGATGTCATCCGTAATGACATTAAAGATCTGCGCAGTATGCTGGATAATAAATTTGCCGGATTTAGCGCTCCCCAGCCGGTTAATGCTCACCCCGCACATGCTCAACTGTTGGAGCATTTGCTGGATGCGGGCTTTTCTAAAAAAATATCCGCTAAAATTGCTAACCGTTTGGGGAGCCATACCAATATCGATCTGGCCATAAGCAAAGCCCAGGAAATGTTAAGTAAAATTGTGCCGATAGCCGAAGATAATTTATTGGAAAAAGGCGGTATAGCTGCTTTCGTAGGCGCCACGGGCGTTGGAAAAACCACGACTATCGCCAAATTAGCCGCACGCTTCGTGCTTAAACACGGCAATCGTGACGTGGCGCTTATTACCACCGATAATTACCGGATCGGAGCACATGAACAATTAAGCATATACGGCAGAATTCTCGGCGTACCGGTAAAAATCGCCAATAACGGCGCCGAGTTATATCAGCATATCGATGAATTTGCCGATAAGCGGCTAGTGTTAATCGACACGGTAGGCATGAGTCAGCGCGATCTGCGTTTGGCGGAACAAATCCAAACTTTACGGCATTCAGACTTGCCGATACGCACTTATCTAACCATCTCCGCGACAAGTCAGTACAAAACTGTGATGGAGATAATAGATGCATTCAAGATATTGGCCCCGCATGCGGCTATACTTACTAAACTTGACGAAGGAGTAAGCAAGGCTTCGGCCTTATCCGCCATTATCGAGCGGCGGTTACCTTTAGCATACATTACTGACGGTCAACAGGTACCGGAAGATATTTACGAACCTGAGGCGGAAACATTGATACAAAAGTGCATAGTCGCCAGTAACAATGAACAAGATTACAATGACGAATTAAACCAAGAAAATTGGCTGGCGGAGAATTATGCATAAGCCAATCGATCAGGCGGCTGGAATTAGAAGAATGAGACAAATCAAACCGGTTAGGGTTCTGGCGGTTACTAGCGGTAAAGGCGGCGTGGGTAAAACCAATTTATCCGTTAATCTTGGCGTTGCGTTTGCTAAAGCAGGACGTCAGACGGCTATACTCGACGCCGATATGGGTCTGGCGAATGTTGACATTTTATTGGGCATATTCCCGAAATTTAATCTGTCCCATGTTTTAACCGGCGAGAAATCCCTTAAAGAAATCATGATGACGGGGCCCGCGGGCTTAAGGATCATCCCTGCTTCTTCGGGCATTCAACGCATGACGGAGCTTAATAATGCGGAGCAAGCCGGCCTCATCAGGGCGTTCAGCGAAATGGACAACGAACTTGACATCCTGATCGTGGATACAGCCGCCGGTATTTCCGCAAGCGTGGTGAATTTTGCCCGCGCTTGTCAGGAGATTGTCGTCGTGGTATGCGATGAACCGACCTCTCTCGCCGACGCTTATGCTTATATCAAACTGCTGAATAGAGATTTCAATCTAAACAATTTTCATATTATTACCAATATGGTGCAATCCGCCGAACACGGCGAAAATTTGTTTAACAAACTCTGTAAAGTTACGGACCGTTATTTAGATGTATCCCTGCAATTTGTAGGCGCGGTCCCTCAAGACGAATTTTTAAAGAAAGCAGTGCAAAAACAACAACCGGTTGTCGAAGCGTTTCCACAAAGCAAATCGGCGCTGGCGATTAAAAATTTAGCCAAAAAAATTGATCGTTGGCCGATTAAACCGCAAACAGCCGGTTATCTGGAGTTTTTTGTCGAACGTATGATCCGTTTCAACACGAAAGAGAACGCGGCATGAGCGGTGTCGCCATGTATACCGCGGTACAAGCCGATACGACCAGCGTATTGGTGGTACAACATTTACCGCTGGTGAAACGCATCGCCTATCATCTGATGGGTAGATTACCCGATAACGTCCAATTCGACGATTTAATGCAATCGGGCATGTTAGGTTTACTCGAAGCCATTAAAAATTATGACGCCGGTCAAGGCGCGAGTTTTGAAACTTATGCGGGCATACGCATCCGCGGCGCCATGCTGGATGAATTACGCCGTTCCGACTGGACGCCTAGATCAGTCCACAAAAAAGGCCGCATGGTGGCGGAAGCAATACGTGAAATTGAGAACCGCACCGGACGTGACGCCAGAGATAAAGACGTCGCCGAATATATGGGCATCTCATTAGATGAATACAACCATATTCTACTGGATAATTTATCGTGTAAAACGTTCAGCGTTGAAGAACTGACGCAAGGCGAAGCCGGCGTGATCGAAGGGGTATACGCAAACTCTCCGCAGCCTGACGAAGCGCTGTACGAACAAGGTTTTAAACAGGCGCTGGCAGACGCCATCAGCGGCTTGCCGGAAAAAGAGCGATTAGTTATTTCCCTTTATTATGATGAAGAACTCAATCTTCGCGAGATTGGTAAAGTACTGGATGTCAGCGAATCCAGGGTCAGCCAGATATGCAGTCAGGCGTTATTGCGTTTACGCTCCAGACTTTCCGATTGGCTGGATGGACAAGAAAATGAGTAAAAAAGTCAATTTGTTGACTATACTTAAAAGCATTCGGCATTTGTCTTTTTAAGCAACCAGCCTTTTCATCGATAAAGTAATTTGTCTGGAGAATATCCTTGGATAAGAATATGAAAATCCTGATTGTTGATGATTTTTCAACAATGCGGAGAATTGTAAAAAATTTGTTAAAAGATCTTGGGTTTACCAATACCATCGAAGCTGATGACGGAAAAAGCGCCCTGCCCATTTTAGAAAAAGGCGGTATCGATTTTCTGGTCACGGATTGGAATATGCCCGGCATGACCGGTCTGGATTTGCTGAAGACTATCCGGGCCAACCCGTTGCTGGCGAATTTACCGGTGTTAATGGTGACCGCCGAGGCCAAGCGCGAACAAATCATTATGGCGGCGCAAGCCGGTGTAAACGGTTATGTTATCAAGCCTTTTACCGCTGCAACCTTAAAAGAAAAAATTGAAAAAATTTTTGAACGTATCGATCACGACAATAAAGGAAGATAGATATGCAAATCCATCTTCTGTCTTTGTCCAAAGACTTGGTAACGGCATTAGAATGCGGAGACCAGAGCAGCGTGGACGAAATTCTGGAAAAAATCGCCAGTATACGCAAAACTCAATTATTTCAAGAGATCGGCATATTAACCCGGCAATTACACGATACGATGATCAGTTTCTCGTCAGATTCCGCGATCACTGCCTTAGCGCAAACCGAAATACCGGACGCCAAGGAACGCTTGCAATATGTCATCACCATGACGGAACAGGCTGCTAATCAGACACTGGCGGCGATAGAAGATTTGCTGCCTGTCTCCGAACAATTAAATCATCAGGCGCAAGCTTTATCCGGTAAATGGGGACGTTTTCTCGATAAGGAAATGCCTTTTGAAGAATTTAAAGCCATGAGCCATGAAATAAGCCGGCATTTCGAACATTCCCAAGACAGTTTGGATCTGATTCAATCGGGTCTGAATGATATTTTATTAGCCCAAGGTTTTCAAGATATTACCGGACAGATTATTCGCCGCGTCATTGATTTGGTAAAGAATGTCGAAACCGGCCTGGTAAAAATTATCAGTATTTCCGAATGTAAAAATACCGGCCCCGCCGCACAGACGCACCTTGATCTGCCGGGCCCTGTTGTACCTGGCATTGATGATAAAGGTCACGATGTTGCAACCAATCAGGACGATGTGGATGATTTACTGTCAAGTTTAGGTTTCTGAGGGAAACGATATGGCTTTTGATCCTGATGACGAAATTTTACAGGACTTTCTGGTCGAGGCCGGAGAGATCCTGGAGCTGTTAGGCGAACAACTGGTACAACTTGAACAAACGCCTCGCGACCCTGAATTGCTAAACGCTATTTTTCGGGGATTTCATACCGTAAAAGGCGGCGCCGGATTTCTTGCCATAGACGCCCTGGTTGAAATTTGCCATAGCGCGGAAGACGTCTTTAACATTTTGAGACAGGGCGAACGGCTGGTAACTCCGGATTTGATGGATGTTATTTTACGCGTCCTCGACTCCGTCAATGAAATGTTTGGCGAAATTCGCAATGGCCGGCTGCCCGAAGCCGTCGACCAAAATTTGCTGGCGCGGCTGAAAACTTTTGCTTGTCCGGCTGCCGCCAGTCCGGAGGCTGCTCCCGTTTCCGACACTCCGGCTCCGGATTTTGATTTCGAACCACAAGATAGCCAACTTCCGTCCACGGCTTCTTTAGCAACGGATAACGATGACATTACCGAGCGGGAATTTGAGGAATTGCTGGATGTACTGCACGGCAAGGCCGGATCGGCCGGGCATGCGCATACCCACACAACGGTTGTCAACGAAAACAGCGACGAAATCAGCGAAGAAGAATTTGAAAGAGTACTGGACGAATTACACGGAAAAGGCAAATTTTCGACACAAAAGCTAGTTTCCCCATCCGCGCCGGTGGATAAAGGCGATATTACCGAAGCCGAGTTCGAACAGTTACTGGACGATCTGCATGGAAAAGGCCAATTTAACATCAACAATCTTAGCGATACTGGCGCCGCCGCTCCAGCGGCTATTCCAACAAAGCCGGAGGCGCCGGTTCCTACGGAAAAAACCGTTATCGGCCATGCCGCTAAAATTGAATCCGCTCCGCCGCCAAAACAGGTAATTTCTACGCCGCCGGCGGAAAAACCGGCCGGCAAAACCGTTTTTCAGGAAACCCCTCTAGCGGCGGACGCTGGCGCGGATAAAGGCGGAAAAGCAGCATCCGCCCAAGGCGCTCAAGCCGATACCACTGTTAGGGTCGATACCCAGATACTAGACGATATCATGAACATGGTCGGCGAGCTGGTATTAGTACGCAACCGTTTTCAAACACTCAAGGCGACCGCCGAAGCGAGCGAACAACTTTCCAAAGCTATTTCCAATTTGGATGTAGTGACTGCCGATTTACAACTGGCGGTTATGAAAACCCGCATGCAGCCCATCAAGAAAGTGTTTGGGCGTTTTCCGCGCGTTGTCCGTGATTTGGCGCGGAGTCTTAAAAAAGAAATCCGTCTGGAACTGGTTGGCGAAGACACGGATCTGGATAAAAATCTCGTGGAAGCCCTGGCCGATCCGTTGGTGCATTTGGTCAGAAACGCGGTCGATCACGGCATTGAGCATCCTGATGAACGGGAAGCCAAGGGTAAACCGCGTGAAGGCGTGGTCATACTTAAGGCGTCCCAGGAAGGCGATCATATCCAGCTTTCCATAAAGGATGATGGTAAAGGCATGAATCCTGAGACATTAAGGAATAAGGTCATCGAAAAAGGCTTGATGGATGAAGAATCCGCCGCACGGCTAGACGACAAGGAATGCTTTAATTTGATTTTTTTGCCGGGTTTCTCAACCAAGAATGAAATTTCGGACGTTTCCGGCCGCGGCGTCGGCATGGACGTCGTCAAAACCCGAATTTCGCAAATGAATGGCGTGGTCGAGATTGACTCATCTGAAAATAAAGGCAGCACTATTATCATAAAAGTGCCTTTAACCTTGGCCATTATGCCGACCTTAATGGTTAAATTATGCGGCCAGGCTTTTGCGTTGCCTTTAGCCAGCGTCCTGGAAATACTTGATCTTGACTTATCCAAAACCAATAAAGTCGATGGTCAACTGGTTGCCATGGTCAGAAACAAAGCCTTACCGCTATTTTATTTAAACCAATGGCTGATAAAAAACCATTACCATGAATCGGAAAAACCTTCCGAAGGACATGTAGTGGTTGTCAATGCCGGCGGCCGGCAAATCGGTTTTGTGGTCGATCAGTTAATCGGCCAGGAAGAAGTGGTCATTAAAGCGCTGGGGGCAAAACTGCACGGTTTGGAAGGTCTATCCGGAGCGACTATTACCGGCGATGGTAAAATCGCGCTTATTCTGGATGTACCCGGCTTAATCAAGAAATATGCGAATTAACAACCTGGGATCAGCCGCTTATCTGCTCCCGGTTCTTCACAACTCAAAAAATAATCCGGAAAAATCCGGTTCCGGCGCAGCGCATATCAAGTACCTGCCGCTAACGCGATTAAAAAATTAACTCGATGGATTTTTTAAGCATCTTTGGAGTACTGCTCGGATTTTCAGCCATTATCGGCGGCAATTTGCTTGGCGGTGGCGAAACAAACTCTTTGATCAACCTGCACGCTCTGGTTATAGTTTTAGGCGGGACTTTAGGCGCTACGCTTTTACAATTTCCGCCCAGCATTTTTTTCCGCAGTATAAAAATCCTGATTTGGATTTTCAGACCGCCCAATTTCCATCTCGAAAAACAGATCGAGAAAATCGTCCTCTGGAGCACCCTGGCGAGAAAAGAAGGATTACTTGGTTTGGAGGCCGTTCTCGATATCGAACCGGATAGTTTTTCCCGGAAAGGCTTACAGCTTCTGGTTGACGGCAGCGAACCCGAAGTGATACGCGATTGTTTGGAAGTGGAGCTCAGCAGCAGGGAGCATCTGGATATGCAGGCGGCCGGAGTTTTTGAAGCCATGGGCGGCTATTCGCCCACTATCGGCATCATCGGCGCTGTAATCGGCTTGATACACGTCATGCGGCATCTCGCCCAGCCGGAAATGCTGGGCACCGGTATCGCCACCGCGTTCGTGGCCACCATTTACGGGGTAGGCCTGGCTAACTTATTGTTTATCCCGATAGCAAACAAGCTAAAAGCGCAAATTTTTATGGCTAGCCAAACCCGGGAAATGATGATAGACGGCATAGCCTCGATAGCCGAAGGTGAAAATCCACGCAATATTGAATTAAAACTGTCCGGTTTTTTAATGGAAAATAACCTTTAAGCCATGAATAAATCCAGAAGAAAAACGTTTCAACATCGCGAAAACTTCGACCGCTGGATGGTATCCTACGCGGATTTTGTGACGCTGCTGTTTGCTTTTTTTGTAGTCATGTATTCAATATCCTCGGTTAATAAAGGCAAATACGAAAGTTTTTCCGAATCTTTGGATAATGCCTTAAAGGTTGAAAAAAACGTAAAAAACGCGCCGACGCTTCCCGAATCCAATCCGGTTACCACTACCCAACCGATCGAGCTGCCGAACTTGCTGACCACGGAAGAACGCAACCTGGGCCAGGAAATTATTCAGGAAAAAAAACAACTGGAAGATATTTCTGAAAAATTTAAAACCGAGTTACAAAGCTATATAGACGACAATTTGGTCGGCATCAAAAAATACGACTTTTGGGTCGAGCTGGAAATGAACAGTGAATTGCTATTCGCCAGCGGCAAAGCGGATATATCCGCAAAAGCGCAAACGGTGTTTGCTAAAGTTGCCGAATTGGTCCGTGAATCGCCAAATGTCATCAATGTGGAAGGCTACACCGATAACGTCCCTATCGCCAACGGTTTATTCGCCTCGAATTGGGATTTATCGTCGGCGCGCGCTACCAGCGTAGTTAAAGAATTAGTCAAAAACAATATTCCCGCCAACCGGCTTTCCGCCATCGGTTACGGCGAATTTCATCCTATCGCCGATAATAATAATGAAGAAGGCCGCTACAAAAATCGCCGGGTCGTACTGGTGCTGGTATCGCAAATTTTCGCCCGTTACGGCATGACGGATTCCGAACGGGCGAAATTATTGAATCTTGACCCATCCATGCATCGGGAAGCTTCGGAAAAAACGGTGGAATCGACGCCGCGGGCAAACCCAACAGAGCCGGATTCGACTCCACAGGCAAACCAAATCACGCCGGATTTGACTCCACAGGCAAGCCCATGAAAGTCTGGGCGGTTTCCAATCAAAAAGGCGGCGTCGGAAAAACAACGACCGTTGTTACGCTGGGCGGTCTGCTGGCCAGTTGGGGGTTTAGAACTTTATTAATCGATCTTGATCCGCACGGCTCGCTGAGCAGTTACTTTAAAATCAATCCCGATGCGGTTGAAAAAAGCGTTTACAATTTATTTAGCGACGCCGGAGAAAAGAAAAAAGACATCCCGCCCAGCGTTTATATCGCTAAAACCGACTTCGACGGCTTGGACATACTGCCGGCCAGCACCGCCATCGCCACTCTGGATAGGCAAGTCGCCGCCATCGGCGGCATGGGGCTGGTAATATCCACGGCATTGCAAAAAAGCGCCGGTAATTACGACTACGCCATCATTGACAGTCCGCCGATGTTAGGCGTACTGATGATCAATGCGCTGGCCGCTTGCGACAGGCTTCTAATCCCGGTATTGGCTGAATTTCTGTCGCTTAAGGGTTTGGAAAGAATGCTGCATACCATGCGTATGGTATTTAATTCCCGTAAAACCCCACCCAAGTTTTCCATAGTGCCGACCATTTTCGATAAGCGCACCAAAGCGGCAAGAGAAAGTTTGCTCGTATTGCTGGAACAGTATCCGGAAAATATCTGGAAATCGGTAATCCCCGTGGATACCCGTATACGCGACGCCAGCGCCCTGGGCATTCCGCTGCCGATGTTCGATAAAAATTCAAAAGCATTGGAAGCCTATTCCGAATTATTGGAACAATTACTGCTTGATAAAGATTAAATAACAGAACCCGGCTGGCGACACATGGATCAAACAAAACCTCAAACGCGGATTATTCAGCAAGGCCTGGCCCTGAACAGCTATCTGCGTACGCTGCTGGATGAAATACCCGATGCGGATGAAGCGGCGGCCGACCCCGAGCCGCCGGCGGAAATCGAAATCATAACGCCGCCGCCCAAAGTATTAATCAGCCCGATCCCTGCCGTCAAAAAACCGCCGCCGGCAAAACTTGTTCTGCCGGAAAATCCGGCTACACTAAATGTATTAGCTGTAATGCCTGAGTGGGCGCAACATGAATTTCAAGCTTTGTTTTTTAAGGTGGATAAATTGATATTGGCTACCCCGTTGATTGAACTGGCGCGCACCATCAAAAATGAACGGAAACCGACGAAAATACCCGGCCAGCCTACTTGGTTCATGGGCTTATTGGAGGTGCACGGCAACCGGATCGGCATTCTTGACACCGGACAGTTGATTTTCGGAAAAATTCGAGGCGCGCAACGGAATCTGGAGCAAAAACCTTATAAACACTTTTTGATTACTCAGGATCAAAAATGGGGCTTGGCTTGCGACGAAATTTTGTCGATAGGGAAATTATCGCCGGAGAACGTCCGCTGGCGCACCAACAGGCAAAAGAAAAAATGGCTGATAGGAACCGTGGTTGAGGAATTGACCGCGATCATCGATGTAAAACAACTGACGCCTCACAGAAAACAATCTTAAAAAACTATCCGGATAAAACAGTATGAGCGAAGATAAAAAACAAAGCGATCCTATTATTCAATGGGTAACTTTTTGCCTGGGCGATGAAAAATACGGCATTAACGTCATGCAGGTGCAGGAAGTATTACGGATTACCGAAATTGCGCCGGTGCCGGGAGCGCCCTCCTATGTGTTGGGCATTATCAATTTGCGCGGCAATGTGGTCACCGTTATCGACACCCGCAGCCGTTTCGGGCTGCCTTCCAAGGAAACGGACGACGCCTCGCGGGTCGTCATCATCGAAACCGAAAAGCATATTATCGGCATACTGGTAGACAGCGTGGCCGAAGTTGTGGAAATGCGGGCCTCGGAAATTGAAACCGCGCCGAACGTCGGTAACGAGGAAAGCTCGAAATATATCCAGGGCGTCACCAGCCGTGACAATCAATTGCTGATTCTGGTCGATCTGAACAAATTCCTAAGCGACGACGAAAAAGCCGAACTGGACATGTTTTAAAACCAACCCAGATAAAACATGTCCGACATTGCGCCCATCATGCCCGCGTCAACCGTCATAGCGGTTAGGCCGCGCCAGCAGAAAAACCGGAAAAAACCGGCGCCGAATAAAGCGCAATTGCCGCTATATTTCTAATTTTTACCGCGGTAGTGATTAGATTATGGAAAGCCGTTAAAAATCTAAAACGCGATCATAGTTTGCTTGCCGATCAGCTGCGCCGTCAAAATGACGATATCGCCGGGTTATGTTCGGCGGCCTTGGCCATCGACCAGCATTTATACAGAAGCGATACGCAAATGCATACATTTAATAGTACGCTTAACGAAATGCAGGAGTTTCTTGTGCGGGCCCATGCGGAACAACAGCGCGCCGCTAGTGTTTATTCTAACGAACAGGAAGCGGCGCCGAAACCAGCGGAAAACTACGACAACGTCATCGCAAAAATCCGCAACGGCGCCGGTATTGACGAACTCATGAAAGAATGCGGCTTGACTCGGGACGAGGCCGTGTTGCTGTCACGGTTGCATGGCGGCGCTAATTACGGGAATAAATAGCCGCCGGTTCCGACTTCAGAACCATCATCGTTTCAGATAGAATGACGCCAAAGTGATTTTCAACTTTTGGGCGTAGAGAACTTGTTCTATCGTTCCTTCCAGAGCTCTTAACCAGCGGGGGTTGAAAAAATTTGATGCGTTGCATCTTGCATGCGCCATAACCGCAAATTCCGATTATTTTTTAACGACTGATAGCGGGATCCTTAAAAAAGCTGACATAATCAAATATATGCAAATAAAAAACCCCATCGACTTTATCAGAATTAATACACGGATTTTGCCAAGAGCGCTTTTTTAAAGTCGTGCTAAAATTCATATACAAAAAAATCAGGACTCTGGAGTTTTTATGCTTTCTATTCAATCTATCGAACTAGCAATTGAACAATTGCCAGCGCAAGAATTAGCAGAATTTCGCAAATGGTTTGCCAAGTTTGACGAGACTGCTTGGGATGCCCAGATAGAGGCAGATGCAAACGCGGGAAAACTGGATGCTTTAGCTGCTGAAGCACTTGCCGAATATCAAAATGGCAAGGCGCGCGAGCTTTGAAGCATTTTACATCAACAAAGTTCTGGCGGCATTTCGATGCCTTGCCGATAGAAATTCAGCAACAGGCTCGTAATAACTACGAGTTACTTAAACAAAATCCTCATCATCCTTCGTTACAATTTAAATCCGTTAAAAATGGAGCGTTTCATAGCGTCCGAGTAAGCTTGGGTTACCGAGCACTTGGTATTCCAGTGGATAGAGGTGTTCAATGGTTTTGGATTGGGAGTCATGCAGATTACGATAAATTGCTTTCCTGATTTTTCCCAGCTCACTATATTTACAAATGAAAGCCGGTTACAATCGCCCTAGTTCGGCTGAGTATTTTGAATGGACGAGAACGACCCTTAAGCGTCAATGGCCGGAAAATTACGAATGGCAAAAGTTGGTAAAATAGCGGACTTATGGGGCATAGCGATACCCATCAATTGTCAGCCTAAAATGATGGGTTTCGGCTATCGCCTCTACCCATCCTACCGCGCTGGGATTGAAAACATATGTCAAACCAATTAGAATGAGTAAATTCGACCCAAAGCCGCCGTCCCGACAATATTGATCAATTACAGCAACTTATCCAATTGCCGTCGTTCAAAAAACATAAAAATGTAGGGCGGATAAACGTAGTGCCGTCCGCCGACAAAACTTAAACAACTTGTCAAACTTTAAATTAGGTGGATGGCGCAACGCTTATCCACCCTACGGCCCTAATTACGGGAATAGATAGCCGCCGGTTCCGGATACAAAAGCGTTTATAGGATGCTGCCGACGAAGGAGGCGCATCGTTCGCGTGACTGTTAGATGTCCCAGCTATGACCTAATATCAACGATTTTATCTTCTAAAAAAGACCTCGTCTCGAAATTCTGAACTTATCACAATCCTAAGAGGAATTCATTTGCTACAACCGCGGACATTTTATTTGTTCTCTACACCGCCATAATTCGCCGGATGACAAAAATCCGTATGTTATGTATTGTGCAGATCATGAGGCTTTTTATTTACGATTACCGTCACTGCCGCCGAGTTTCAACGCCACTTCGGGCGTTATCAGGAAGTTGCTCTAACCGAGCCGATCGCGATTACGCGCAATGGCCGCGAACGCATCGTGATGCTTTCGGTGGATGAATACCACCAATCGAAAAAGCGTGACCGGCAGGTCATGTCGCTGGAGGATTTTTCGGAATCCGATCTTGAAGCCATCCAGGCCCCCGAAACGCCTGCTGAGGCAGCCGCTTATGACCACGAACAAATCGAATAAGCCGTGTCATTCCCACAACCTGTTCCAGGTTTGGTAATCCGCTATTCCTATTTGTGGAGAGTTGAACAGCAGTTTGTAGGATGGGTAGAGCGCCAGCAAAACCCCTCACGACAGCCGCATAAAAACAATCTTATGCTATTTTTTTAAAAGTCTATCAATAATAATGTGGTATCACTACATGCATTGATGGGTTTCGCTGGCGCTCTACCTATCCTACGCGTTAAAATTGACTGGCATTCGATTTGTAATGTTATGCAATGGGTATTTATCCGCAGGAATGGGCAAGCGGTGCGGTTGAATCTTTAGAAGCAGGTGAATCTTAAAATTAGAGCGTCAATTAGTTTAAGTCTCTCGGCGTATGGCGCTTCGCTTGTACGCCCTACGCGTGCTGAGAGTTTTGCAAGAGGCTCAAGATTTACCGAAACTATTCCGCGTATTTTGAGATAGCGTCAGCTGCCTGGCATTTGGCGCCGGAGCGCCTAGCAGAGGACGCTGTGAATACATCCGTGTAGCTTTCGCCCGGCCTCCATG
>JBEKBU010000030.1:0-22162 GCA_050015235.1 Methylomonas sp.
GTTTGCGCGGCATGGGGACGCCGGGCGAAAGGACAGGGATGTATTCACAGCGTCCTCTGCTATGCGCTCCGGCGCTTACAGCCAGGTAGCCGACGCTATATCAAAATTCGTTGTATGGTTACTAAAATTGAACAAAATGTATCAATAGGTAAAAGAGCATGGGTTTTTAATTAAGTCAAATGTTACAATAAAAACTTATCCTTATTTTTCCAGTAGCTATGACAGATTTTACTCTTACCGCCATTTCCCCCGTAGACGGCCGTTACGCCGATAAAGTTGAGGCCTTGCGGCCGATTTTCAGCGAATTCGGATTGATACGCTACCGGGTGGAGGTTGAAGTAAACTGGCTACGCGCTCTGGCCAATGAGGCGGGGATACCGGAAGTGCCCGCGCTGTCGGCTGACGCCGACCGATTTTTAGCCGGTATAAGCGCTAATTTTTCGCCGGCCGACGCCCAAGCCGTCAAAAACATCGAAAAAACCACCAACCATGACGTTAAAGCGGTGGAATATTTTCTGAAGGACAAAATTAAAGACCATGCCGAATTACAGGCTAGCAGCGAATTCATACATTTCGCCTGTACTTCTGAAGATATTAATAACCTGTCTTATGCGTTAATGCTGAAAGACGGGCGCAAATTGATACTGGCGGAAATCGACGCCTGCATCGCCGCGATTACCCGGTTAGCCAAAGACACCGCCGATCAACCCATGTTGTCGCGCACGCACGGCCAATCCGCAACGCCCACCACCGTCGGCAAGGAATTCGCGAATGTCGCGGCCCGCATGAAACGCCAGCGCCGGCAATTGGAGCAGTTGGAGATATTAGGCAAAATCAACGGCGCCGTCGGCAATTACAACGCGCATTGCGTCGCCTATCCGGCTGTAGACTGGGAGGAATTCGCCGGAAAATTCGTGGCGTCGTTGGGGCTGACATTTAACCCCTACACCACGCAAATTGAGCCGCACGATTACATGGCGGAGTTTTTCCAGACCTTGCAGCGCTTCAACACCATTTTGCTGGATTTTGACCGCGACATGTGGGCCTACATTGCGTTAAACTATTTCAAGCAAAAAACCATAGCCGGCGAAGTCGGCTCTTCGACCATGCCGCATAAAGTCAATCCGATCGATTTTGAAAATTCTGAAGGAAATCTTGGGCTGGCTAACGCCATGCTGGGCTTTTTAAGCGAGAAATTGCCGATTTCCCGCTGGCAGCGCGATTTGTCCGATTCGACGGTGTTGCGCAACATCGGCGTCGGCATTGCCCATACCTTTATCGCCACCCGCTCCACTTTAAAAGGCATCGCCAAACTGCAAATAAATCCTCAGCAGATTAACCGGGATCTGGACGAAAACTGGGAAGTGCTGGCCGAACCGATACAAACCGTCATGCGCCGCTACGGTATCGAAAAGCCTTACGAAAAGCTTAAGGAACTGACGCGCGGCCAACGCGTCAGCAGCGCAACCCTGCGCGCATTCGTGGAACAGCTCGATGCGCCGGCGGCGGCCAAAGCCGAATTATTGCAGCTGACCCCGCATAACTACACAGGTTACGCGGCAAAATTAGCAAAAAACATCGGTTAACCGCGTTCAGCCCGGTGTGTTAAATTACATCTGGATATTCTTTTTCCTGAGCGCTTTTGTAACCGCTCTAGGTAAATGGCTGCTGCTGGGCGATCAGACGGTGTTTTCCGCGCTGATGACCGCGATGTTCGGCATGGCGAAAACCGCCTTCGAAATTTCTCTGGGCTTGAGCGGCGTATTGACCTTGTGGCTAGGCATTATGAAAATAGGCGAACACAGCGGCTTTACCGCCCTGATTACCAGAGCCCTGAATCCGCTTTTTCACAGGCTGATGCCGGAAATTCCCCGCGATCATCCGGCCTTGGCGGCGATGACGATGAATATCGCCGCCAACATGCTGGGGCTGGATAACGCCGCTACTCCCATGGGTATAAAAGCCATGCAGGAAATGCAAAGCATTAACCCGCATCCGCACACGGCCAGCAATGCGCAAATTCTGTTTCTGGTGCTCAATACTTCGTCGATAACCCTGTTTCCGGTAACCATATTCGCTTACCGGGCGCAACTCGGCGCCGCCAACCCTACCGACGTGTTCATCCCGATACTGATTTGCACCTATGCCGCCACCATGACCGGCTTGCTGGCCGTGGCGAGCGTGCAAAAAATCCGGCTGTTTGACCGTGTGGTATTAAGCTATCTGGCCGGAATTACATTAATAGTCGCCGGTTTGGTCGGTTATTTCGCGCGGCTGCCTCAGGCGGATATGCTGGAACAATCGGCATTGATCAGCCATGTTATCCTGTTTAGCCTGATTATCGGATTTATCGGCGCCGCCGCCTACAAACGCTTAAATGTATACGAATTATTCATAGAAGGCGCAAAACAGGGTTTTCAGACGGCGACCGGCATTATTCCTTATCTGGTGGCGATGCTGGTTGCGTTCGGGGTGTTCCGGGCGAGCGGCGCGCTGGAGCTGATCACGCAATCGATACGCTGGCTTGCCGATTATTTGCATGTGGATAACCGCTTCGTGGACGGCCTGCCGACCGCGTTACTGAAGCCTTTCAGCGGCAGCGGCGCCAGGGCGATGATGATAGACGCCATGCGGACGCACGGCGCCGATTCATTCGCCGGGCGCCTGGCGTCGGTGTTGCAGGGCAGCACCGAAACCACTTTTTATGTGTTGGCGGTGTATTTCGGCGCCATAGGCGTCAGCAACATCCGCCATGCCGCCGCCTGCGGACTTATCGCCGATCTGGGCGGCATATTGACGGCGTTTGCCGTCACTTACTGGTTTTTTGGTTAAATACGACATGTTGAAAGTACATTTTAAAACCTTGGGCTGCAGACTGAATGAGGCCGAACTGGAAACCTGGGCGCAAGCTTTCCGGCAGGCCGGCCATCAAGTGGCCACAGAGTTGGAGCAGGCGCAGTTGGTGGTTATCAACACTTGCGCGGTGACGCAGGACGCGGTGCGTAAATCCAGGCAACTCATCCGGCGCATTCATCGCGGCAACCCGCTAGCCAAACTGGTGGTAAGCGGTTGTTACGCCACGCTGAACAGCGAGGAAGCCGCCCGGTTGATGGGCGTGGATTTGGTCGTCGGCAATCAGGATAAAAATCAGCTGGTCGAAAAAACCTTGAGCGAGCTGAATTTAAACGCCATGCCGGCGATGTCCGCCGAACCCGGCGCGGTGGCTTTATTCGGCCGCGGCCGGCAGCGCGCTTTTATAAAAGTTCAGGACGGCTGCCGTTACCGTTGCAGTTTTTGCATAGTAACGGTAGCGCGCGGCGAGGAACAAAGTCGCTCTATAAATAGCATCGTCGACGAAATTAACGCTCTGCATGGGCAAGGCGTCCGGGAAGCGGTGCTGACTGGCGTGCATCTGGGCGGTTTCGGTAGCGACGCCAACAGCAATCTTAGCGACTTGATAAAGGCAATTCTGGAGCGGACGGCAATTGAACGCTTGCGGCTCGGTTCGCTGGAGCCTTGGGAATTGCCGGACGATTTCTTTGCCTTATTTAAAAACCCGCGGTTGACGCCGCATCTGCATTTACCTTTGCAAAGCGGCAGCGATTCGGTATTGCGGCGCATGACCCGGCGCTGCAAGACGGCCGAATTCGCCCGGCTGGCAGAATTGGCCAGAGCCTGTACGCCGTATTTTAATATCACTACCGATATCATCGTCGGTTTTCCGGGCGAAACGGAAAGCGAATGGCTCGATAGTTTGGCTTTCATCAAGCAAATCGGCTTTGGACATATTCATATTTTCAATTATTCGCCGCGGGAAGGCACCAAAGCCGCCACTTTAACGCCGCAAATCAGTCCGGAAATTAAAAAGCAGCGCAGCCGGGAATTGCATGCGCTAGCCGAGCAAATGCAGCAAAATTTTATCAGCCGGAATATCGGCTCCGTAAGCCAGGTATTGTGGGAAGGCCAGACCGAACAATTGACGAACGGTAGAATCCGGCGCTTCGGCTACACGGCGAATTATATACGCGCCGCTTGCGATACCGAAGCCGATGTTCAACTGGAGAACCGGATAACGCCTGCTCGGCTGCTTTCCGTGAATAACGGCGTGGCGAATGCGGCGCTGGAATGAAGGCGCCGGGATTTTTCGTAATTTTATCTGTCGAATCCATGCGCAAGAGGGCTTAGTGACGTTAGAGCGGAGATTTTTCATGCCGTTTACGTGACAAATTTCTATAAATTAAAAAGGAGGGAAAATGCATCCGCATTTACAAAAAGTAAGAGAATTTCACGAAAAATTTGGTATTGCTCAGGCCGAACACCAAGAATCCACGCCTTTGGCCGACATGGATATAGTCATGCGTCAAGCATTGTTGCTGGAATGCGGCAGTGACGCCTGCAAAGCCATAGCCGGCGGCGATAGCGGCAAAACCTTGGCCGGACTGGTTGATCTGGCGTATAACGCACTGGCCGCCATCGCTTGCCGCGGCGATGATGTGCTTGGCGTTTCAGCGCATTGGCGGCAGGATGGTTCGGTATTAACCGTAGCGCGGCTGCTTTCCGAAAAGATTCACCAATGCAGCTCCGGCGAAATCGTACATTACTCGGCGCTATACAGCTTGTGCGAACAATTGGCGCGCGGTTTTTTGAACGCCGATTTTGATAAAGCCATGCAAATTCTGCATAATCATATCATGAGCCAAGACCATGGCGGCGGCGCGCAGAATTATGAACAGCGTCTGGAGCAGGAAGCGCTGAGCAACCCGCCCGATTTAACCGATGCGTTTTATGAATAACCGGAGGCTGATACGCCATGTCTAAACATAACTTAACCTTGCATCACGCCAGTCTGATTGTTGCCGATACCGAGGCGTCATTGAAGTTTTATCGGGATATTATAGGCTTGCAGCCCATAGAGCGCCCGGAGCTGGGATTCCCAGGAGCCTGGTTAGCTGTTGGCTCCCAACAGATTCATTTGCTGGAGCTGCCCAATCCCGATCCGACTAGCGGACGTCCGGAGCATGGCGGACGCGACCGGCATGTAGCCATGCATGTGGATTCCATTGCGGCGCTCCGGGAAACGCTGGAAAACGCTGGAGTTGCATACACATCGAGCATTTCCGGCCGCAAAGCCTTGTTTTGCCGCGACCGTGACGGCAATGCGCTTGAATTTATCGAACGCCCCGGTTAATGACTAAGTCCACGGCCGCGCTATATACCGGATTGGCTCTGGCTAGCGCGGCCATGCTCATGTTCGCGGCGGGTTTTATTTGCTTTGAATTGGGTTTAAATCTGCCGGCCACGCTTGTATATGCTCTGGCCGGTAAATTATTGCTGCTAACTTTTGTTTTTTTGCTAATCATAGGCCTAGTGTCTGTTTGGGCGGCATTTGTACGGGAACTGCGGGCTTATTTTTGCAAGGAATCCCTAGCTTTAAGACGGTTGCTGGCTATGCAGGCCGGCAAAAATCATGCAGAGCGGATTAACGTGTATAAAAATCGCCAGCTGCATTATTTCAAACGAGTTAAGCGTCAAAAATTACAGGCGGCGAACGATAGAAAACATTTATATGAATTATATTTGGGCGTTTATCGGGAATTGCGGGCGGTTAAACCAAACATGCTCTCCCGCGATTATCAATCCTTCCGTAAAGCCTTGAGAAAATATCATAAACAGGCGGATGCCGCTGCAATTCTGGCCTTGCGCGAGCAAATCAAACCATGTCGGTAATTACTCGCTGGCTAAACTCCGGATTAGATTTTTTGCGGCGAAGTCTGGATGAAAATCTGCATTGGCAAATACAACGTCAGGAACATCTTAGCGAATTAAAACAAACCAGAGCTTTGGCTGAGCAGGCCTTGGCCGCACAGTTAAGAAAACACGCTCAGCAATTAGCGCACGAATTGGCGGTAACCAAAACCAAACACAATAATGAACTGGCCATGGTAAAAATTCAGTGCAAGCAGGAGTTAAAAGATTATCAACAATATTTACTATCCTTGGACAAACTTAAAGAATCTTTACGGAATACTTATACCGATTTGCCGGAAGCGATGGCTTACACCATACATCATCACGCCAAGCAATTGTTAAACAACATGTGGGATGCTGAAGACAACCGCGAAAAAATGAAATTTGAAATGCAGTTACTACAATTCATGGCCGCGGTACATGAAGATAATCAATCCTGCCTATTGGGCGCCGGCAGTACAAACCTGCCTTTGAAAGCGCTGGCGATTATAGACGCCGATTCGGAAAATTAGTTTTTCAATTCTCACGCGGATTTTTTGCGCATTCTCTAAGTCTTTATTTTTAAAGCACATTAAAAATAAAGCTCCCTAAACTTCTTTTTTGTAAGACTGACAATTTGTAGATACTAGTAAAAAAGGAATATACTCCGCTTGCAAAGTAATAATAATAAGCAATTAGTTTGATATGATAGCCTAAATAATTATTAACTTATCTAACATGTAAAGTTATTGTTTATTGTTTATTATTTATTGCTTGACATGTAACACCAGGTAACTAATGCCTTGGAGTAAGTAGAATAACATTTTTGAGGAGATCTATTATTTATGAAAAAAAGCCTACTGTTAACAGCTATGCTTACCGGCGCTCTTATGGCCGGTTGCGCCACACAATCCACCACCAGCTTCCAGCCCTTTCAAGCGGTAGACTTAAATCCACAAGTTAAATCCGGTCAATTGGTGCAAAAAACCGAAAGTTTTTTTGTCGTTAACGACGCTTCCTCGTCCATGGGCAAAACCTATCTAGGCTCCAGCGATTATAGAGGCGACAAACTGGATGTTGAAAAAGACCTGCTAAATAGGTTTAACAGAACTATACCCAATATACCTCTTTCTTCCGGTTTGCTTAGTTTCGGCTTTGGCTCCTGTTTGTCATGGGGTAGTACGCAGCTGAACCAGCCTCCGCAAAAATATTCGCCGGTTGCATTCGAAACCGCGATTAATTCCATGCAGTGCGCCAGCGGAGGAACCCCATTGGCGGATGCATTGAACGCCGTGCAATCCGATCTCAGCGGCATTTCCGGCAATATTGCCTTAATAGTATTAAGCGACGGTGAGGACGACGCTTCGCCTATACCCGCGGTTGAAGAATTAAAATCGAGGTACGGGGATAGACTTTGCATATACACGGTTTGGGTAGGCAATCAGGAAGACGCCGACGGTCAAGCCACTCTGCAACAAATGACGCAAGCTTCCGGCTGCGGCATATCCACCGATGCGGCTTCGATTTCCAGCCCGCAAGCCATGTCGGAATTTGTTAAAACCGTTTTCTTCAAAGCCGGTATGCCTGTTGCGCCGAAAGCGTTGGATGACGATCAAGACGGCGTTATCAATAGTAAAGATAAATGCCCGGATACTCCTAGAGGCGCGATTGTCGATAAAGACGGCTGCTGGTCATTCCACGGTGTTCTATTCGATTTTAACAGCGATAAAATCAATACTAATTTCCAATCCGTCTTGCAAAATGCGGTGGATGTTCTGAAAAAGAATCCTGGTTTAACGGTAGAAATTCAAGGACACACCGATAGCGTCGGCAGCGTTGGCTATAACGAAAAGCTTTCAGAACGCAGAGCTTTAGCTGTTAAACAATATTTGATCAACCAAGGAGTGGACGGCAAACGTTTAACAACGATCGGCTTCGGCAAAAGCCAACCGGCGGAATCCAACGCCACTGACGAAGGCCGTGCTTATAACCGCCGCGTGGCTTTTAAACGTACCGATAAATAGCAGTTTGGATAAACTGTCTACGTTAAATTTCGGTTAAAACTGACTAACGCAGGTTTTCCGGTAACAAACAGCTCGGCAGGGATGCCGGGCTAAAGCCGCATATTTTACAGCTAACTTCTCTCTACCGGCTGAAAACCGATATTAATAATCGGCGGCCATATTTTGAAGCGATTGAATACCTATCTTTTCCATTTAAATTGCAGCGATATGCCGCTGCGGCATTGCCGTAAATTCGGAAATCTGGCAAACTTTCCCGAGATATTGGAGAATCCCGTCAGAAAATTATAGTGCTTACTTAATTATGATAAAGGTGTTACTAGTTGACGATCATGAGTTGGTGCGTAGCGGCATTGAAGCATTGCTGAATGCCACCGACGATATTAATGTGATAGCCGCGTGCGACTCCGGGGAACAAGCGTTACAGGTAATCGGCGACTATCCTCCGGACGTAATTCTGATGGATATCAACATGCCTGGAATAGGCGGACTCGAAGCTTGCCGGCGCATAATAAACACCCTGCCGGAAATCAAACTGATAGGTTTATCGGCTTACGATAATGGCCAAGTACCCAGACAATTGCTGAAACTCGGCGTTAAAGGCTTTGTTTCCAAAGGTTCGCCGGTATGCGAAATGGTAACGGCGATAAGAGCGGTTATGTCCGGACATAGTTATATTAGCGCCGAATCATTAGGTATTGCCGACGATTCTATTTTTACCAGGTTGTCCCAGCGCGAAACGGAGATAGCCGGCATGATTTTGCAGGGCAAAAGCATACAGGAAATGGCCGACGCTTTGCAAATTAACTCAAAAACAGTCAATACCTACCGCTATCGTTTGTATGATAAGTTAAATATCAAAAACGACATTGAATTGATGCATCTGGCCGTAAAGTTGAATGTCCTGAATGGTGGTTAGTTAGCTTTTCTGCTCCCGCAGCATTTTACGCGCCCGGCCAAATGCATCCAGGAAATCGATTGCCAAGGGCTTATCCGTATGCAACATCGATTTCAGCAGCTCATGCTGTAATTGATATTTTATATTCCCTATCGCCAGCGCTCCAATGCCGACGGCCGATTTTGATTGCTCGGCATGAATTAAAGGCGTTGCAAAATCATTCAATGCTATTCCCTCAATGCCCGCCGGCGCTACGGCGTTAACATCGCCGGCTGCTTTCAATTTCGTAGCCTGGGATAAAACATGGGCGTTCAATACTTTAACGCCGGCTTTAGCCGTACAAAATATAATATCCGCGTCCGCAATCAACGCAATTTTTTCGTCATCGTTGCGCGCGGCGGCGCCGCTTAGCTTGGTTGCAAAACGGCGGCCATACATTTTGGCCGCATCGTTAGCGCTGTCGGTGGATAAATGGTCAACTAAAACCGTTTCCGCCCCTGCCAAGGAAGCAATAATGCCGGTCGCGATGCCTACCGGACCGGTTCCTCCAAATACCAAGGCTTTGCATCCCTTAATTTCCAATCCATGATGCTCTTTTAAGGATTTTTCCAAACAAGCCACCAAAGCCGCCGCTGTCGTGTATGCGCCGCTAGGATCAGCGAATACCGAAACCTGAAACGGCGGAGACATGGCCGGCAAACAGGCTTGGAACATTTCAATAGCCATGCCAATGTCGCGCCCGCCAATAAAAATTCCGGTTTTTTTTGCGCCGGAAGGCCCGCGTGAAAAAATTACATCCTGAGTAAGCGCATGCACACTTTCCAACTTTACGTTGGAATAAGGCATCAGTACATCAAAACCCGCATCAAGCGCCATGTTTATATCAAAGGGACTATTATTCGGCATCGGATCGAACATGTGAAGTATGCTACGTTTTGACATCTTAATTAGTTACCTTAACTAGCTGAAATTGCTGGGACGGCTAAAGATTGAAGCTCAAGCTCATTTAGCGGATTTTATAAATTCACGCGCCACTTCAAAAGCATGCTCAAAATGTAAATATAAAGGACGATCACTTTCCAGCATGCGTTTCAACAAACGGCTTTGCGCCTGATATTTAATGTTGCCTATCGCCAAGGCGCCGATGCCAACCGCCCCACTATTTGAAGCCGCCATCGGTTTGCCGTTATCGAACGCATCTACGCCAGCAATACCGGACGGCGGCACCGCGTTAACATCGGCGGCGACTTTCAGTTGCGGCGCCTGACTAATCAGTTCCAGGCTTAAAAGCTCAATTCCGGCGGCGCCCGTTGCGAAAACAACATCCGCCGTTTTCATATATTCCGCTTTATCGGCATCGGCGCCCGCCATTACGGTGATTTTACCGTCGCCAAATTCTTCGCTACACAATTCCGCCGTGCGCTGGGCTTTATCCAGTTGCCGGCCGATGATTCTGACTTTAGCGCCGGCTTGAGCCGCGATGACCGCGGCCGCTTGACCTACCGGACCGGTACCGCCTAAGGCAAGCACATTTTTTCCTTCCAGATTGGTATGGAATTTGTCGGCTAATTCTTTTTCCACAGCCGCAACCATCCCCGCGGCGGTTGTAAAAGCTCCGCTAGGATCGGCGAAAACCGATACTTCAAACGGCGGCACCATTGAGTTTTTCGCCATTTTCAACATATCCAGCGCTTGCTTGGTTTCGCGTCCGCCGATAAAAATCGCCGTCCGTAACAAACCTTTGGGGCTGCGCGAAAAAATCGCGTCCTGCACCAAACCTCTCACTTCGCTCGGCTCAACGTTAATATAAGGGATAGCTGAAATCCAACCTGCGTCCATGGCCATATTGACATCAAATGGGCTTAAGTTTTTAGCTGTTGTCAGCATGTGTAAAATGAAAGGTTTTTCCATGTTGGCCTCTTAGATTTATTTTAGCCGTTCAGTATAAAAAAAAGGCAATCCAATATAAATTTTAGATCCGCCTAACGTTATTTTTGTTATCTCAAGTTTGCAGGAACATGCGGTTCAATAGCGTGATACATGAGCTGATGCATTTTTGGATTACCGGCGATAATATTACCAGACTGTAGATATTTATCATTGCAAGAAAAATCGGTAACCACGCCGCCCGCTTCCTGCACCAACAGCACGCCTGCCGCGATATCCCATTCCTTTACGCCGATTTCCCAATACGCATCCAGTCGGCCGCAGGCCACATAAGCCACATCCAACGCGGCGGCGCCGGCGCGGCGGATACCGGCCGAGTCAGCGGATACAGCCCGAAACATGGCCAGATACGGTTCGATATTTTCCATGGTTTTAAAAGGAAAACCCGTGCCTATTAATGCGCCGCGCATGGCGCTTTGTTTGGCGACGCGAATCCGGCGGTTATTCAGCATGGCCCCTCCTCCGCGTTCGGCCGTAAATAGTTCGTCACGGCCTGGATCATAGATAACCGCTAATTCTAACCTGTTTTTATGTTTTAGCGCGATAGATACCGCATATTGCGGAAAACCGTGCAGGAAATTAGTCGTGCCGTCAAGCGGATCTATGATCCACACATAATCATTACCCTTATGCGCGCCGCTCTCTTCAGCAAGAAAAGCATGCTCGGGAAAAGAGGCGCGAATATGTCTGATAATTTCTTGCTCGGCTATCCAGTCGACTTCGGAAGCATAGTCGTTACGGCCTTTTTGATCGATAGTAAGTTTCTCAATATTTTGAGAAGACCGCTGAATCAAGTCGCCGGCGTTCCGCGCGGCGCGGACGGCTATATTAAGCATTGGGTGCATAAATTTGGATTGGTCGTGAGCAATAATAAAACTCCGATAGCATATCAAATCTTTTGCTAAAATCCTGAATTTTTAAGCGTTGAGACATTCCATTGTTAGCAAATTTTAAAGTCGTACTGGTTGAGACGTCTCATCCTGGAAATATCGGCGCTGTCGCCCGAGCGATGAAAAACATGCAAATGGATCAATTGCGTCTGGTGACGCCCAAACATTTCCCGCATGCCGATGCGACCGCCCGCGCGTCCGGCGCGGATGATGTGTTAAAAACAGCGGTAATCTTCGCTAGCCTGCCTGAGGCGATAGCCGACTGCCATATCGTTTTGGGCGCAAGCGCAAGGGATCGGACAGTCAGCTGGCCGTGGGTAACCGCTAGACAATGTGCGGAAAAATGGGTTAACCCCGCCTATCCTTCAACCAACATTGCCTTAGTGTTTGGTAGAGAAAATTCAGGCCTAAAAAATCACGAGCTGGATTTATGCCATTATTTGTTGCGCATCCCTTGCAATACCGCCTATAGTTCTTTAAATCTGGCCGCCGCGGTGCAGGTAGTCAGCTACGAGCTGTTCGTCGCGGCGGGAACGGAGTGCGGCAGCCGAACGGCCGATGCAGATGCGGCTCCATTGGCTAACAGCGCCCAGATGGAAGCGTTTTATAAACATTTACAGCAAACCATCGCCGATATCGGCTTTTTACACCCGGAACGCAGTAAATCCATTATGCGCCGTTTACGCCGTATTTATTGCCGCGTTCAACTGGATACACGGGAACTGGATATCCTGAGAGGCATATTGCGTTTTTCGCAAAACCATAATTTACAAGGCGATTTGTAACTTTTGACTAGCCCGGCGAATCGCTGTCCGTGACATAGGCAATGCCGGAGACGGGGATCAAATTTAATTTTCCCAGGCTATGCCGGCCGTGCGAATTAAAAAATCATGCAGAGAATACTTGACTGTTTTACTTGGTTTATTTATAGTTTCCCTTGTATTCATCAGGTTAATCATAGGAGCGTTCATGCGACTTACTACTAAAGGGCGTTATGCAGTCACCGCCATGCTGGATTTGGCGTATCACAGCCAGACCAAGCCCGTAACTTTAACAGACATCGCCACCCGGCAAACCATTTCCTTATCTTATCTGGAGCAATTATTCGCCCGGTTACGCAAAGGCGGAATGGTTAAGGGGGTCAGAGGCCCCGGCGGCGGTTATACATTAAGCCGCGACGCCCATGATATTAATATCGCCGATATCATCGAAGCGGTCGACGAAACCGTCGACTCAACCAAGTGTGGAGGCAAAAGCAATTGTCAAAACGATCAACCTTGTCTTACCCATGATTTATGGATGGGCTTAAGCGACCAGATTCGCGCTTATCTTAAACAAATCAGTCTGGGTCAATTACTGGAACGCGATTTGGTGAGTGAAGTCGCCAAAAGGCAGGCCGAACAAATTGAACACGTTATCGAATTGCCGACTCGCCAGGAAAGAATATTGGCGTAAATGATCTATTTTGATCATAACGCCACTACCCCGCTTGATGAGCGGGTATTGGAAGCCATGTCGCCGTATTTAAAAAATTTATACGGCAATCCTTCCAGCCTTTATCGGCTAGGCCGTATCGCCCGTAGCGCCGTGGATACCGCCCGTGAACAACTGGCCGAACTTACCGGCGCATCGCCGGGGCGGATTATTTTTACCAGCGGCGGCACTGAAGCGAACGCACTGGCGTTAGCCAATGCCGGGCGCGGCAAAGTATTTGTTTCGGCAATTGAACATCCTTCCGTTTTTAATGCGGCTCAGGCCCTATTTAAGGACCTAAAAATATTGGCGGTCGACAAATCCGGATTGCTGGCGTTGGATACGATCAAGGAGCAAAGTCCGCAAGCCGGCGATTTCGTTTCGGTTATGTGGGCGAATAATGAAACCGGCGTTATACAAAATTTGGCGGAAATAAGCGTATACTTAAACGAGATTGGCGTAGTCATGCATAGCGATGCGGTGCAAGCTTTAGGCAAAATGCCGGTGTCTTTTAAAAACTCCGGCATACGGCTGATGAGCCTGTCAAGCCATAAGATTAACGGCCCGAAAGGTTGCGGGGCGCTTCTATGCGCCGCTAATATGGAATTGCGCCCTCTTCATTACGGCGGCGATCAGGAGCAGGGCTTACGGGCAGGCACTGAAAATGTTGCGGGGATAGTCGGTTTCGGCAAAGCGGCTGAACTGGCGAACCGGGAGCTTATGCAACGCATTAGCAAAATGCATGGGCTTAAAACCCGACTGGAACAGCAATTGGCGGAAATTCCCGGCCTGCATATATTCGCCGAACAGGCTCCCAGACTTGTCAATACGGTGCAGTTTGGCGTTAACGGCACACGCGGCGACATGTTGCTGATGCAGCTTGACCGCCGCAACATCGCCGTTTCCAGCGGTTCGGCCTGCTCGGCGATATCTCGGCGGGCAAGCCCGGTATTAACGGCCATGGGCGTAACGCCGGAGTTGGCGGGAAGCGCGATACGGGTTAGTTTAGGCCAAAATAATAATGAACAGGAAGTCGATGAATTTGTCCAAATTTTAAAAACCCTGCTAGAAATTTAAAAAAAGGTGTAATGATGAGTATTTCTATTACTGAAAATGCGGCCCGGCAAATCGAAAAACAATTGCAAAAACGGGGAAACGGCGTTGGCTTAAAATTAGGCGTAAAAGAATCCGGTTGTTCGGGTTACGCTTATGTGCTGGATTATGCGAATGACATTGCCGAAGACGATGTCATTTTTACCGCGCATAATGTCAAAGTTCTGGTCAAACCAGGCGATCTGGACAAACTGAGCGGTATTGAACTGGATTATTGCAAGGAAGGGCTTAATGAAGCTTTTAAATTCAACAATCCTAACGTCACCGGCTCATGCGGATGCGGAAAAAGTTTTGCGCTCTGATGCAGGCGAACCAAAGCAGCCGGGATCAATATTGCCGGCGCTAATACAAATCAACAGCCAATAAGGTTACCCTCGGCGCGCGGCTTATTCTCAGCAAGGTTTCCGAGCCTTTTCGGCGAGTTAAAGGCGAACCGCCGCAAATCCCGATTACGGCTCTCTAGCCTTTATTGTTTATTTTCGCGCAGGTACGGACTTGGGTTTCGGCATATGCTCACTTAATAAAAATCAAGTATTCCGGAAATGATAGAATGAATCGTTGAAATTAATTCCGGCTACTTCCGATTATGACAATGGCAATCACCGGCGAAATGCTTGCAGACCAAAGGCCGGTATTATTTCGATATGCATTGCTGAAGTTATTCGATTCGGCGTTAGCGGACGATGTTGTCCAGGAAACACTGCTGGCCGCTTTACAATCTACTACTCATTTTCAAGGCAAATCAAGTTTAAGAACTTGGTTAATCGCCATCCTTAAACACAAAATCGCCGATCATTTACGCTCTCAACATAGTGAATTCGAACAGTCCGCCGCCCTTTACTGTCCGGAAAACGATGGCGCGGAAGAGGATTTTTTCCTGGCTGACGGCCATTGGAGCAATAAACCCCAAACCTGGGCCGATCCGGAGGCGGTTTTTAAGCAAGCCGAGTTTTGGGCAATCTACGAAGCTTGTCAAAATAATTTACCGGCCACAATGGCGAAAGTTTTTATGTTGCGCGAATTGGTCGGCCTAGAAACAGATGAAATTTGCCTGGAAACCGGAATAACCGAAGCCAATTATTGGGTTATCATGCACCGGGCGAGGCTGCGATTACGCGAATGTCTTGAAATCCGCTGGTTTAATTCTGGAAACAAGGAGAACGTTCATGCCTAACTGCCGTGAGATTAGCGCATTGGTTTCAAAAGGGCTGGATAAAAAATTAAGCTTACCCGAACAGTTTGCCGTGCGCGCGCATTTATTGATTTGTTCGGGTTGCCGGAATTTCAAGAAACAAAGCTTGTTTATCCGCGAATTAGGCCATGCCTACCTAGAACGACTACGAGAACAACCGGGAAAAATTCCGGATTAATATAAGCCCCTTATTGCCGCCCATGCAGACAAAGTCAGCTATCCGAAGATTTTATAAAGTCTAATCATTCTTTGAATGGCTACAAGTTTTTTGAATTATCTTGAACAACTTTGTAAGGAATCCATTTCCATACAGACAAATAGTTGAAAGGCGATACCGCTTTTTAAATACATTTATCTTTTGGAGAACACAATCATGAAAAATAAAACCTTCGCTTTCACCTTAAGCGGAACCTTGGCTTCTACCTTACTGAGCGCCGCCCCCGCCGTTTCCGCGGCCGGCAAACTTCCGGAAAGCAAATGCAATTCGGCCGATAAAAAATAATCCGCTGAGGTCTGGATATATTGAGCGTACCGCGCAAGAATGTCTCGGCCCCAATTTATCCAGCATTTACAGAATCAAATTTATGAACAATAAGCTAACCGATAAACAATCCGTATTTTCAACTGGAAGGCAGTTGCTTTTGAAAATACTTATATTTTCAAATCGAATATCAGACTGGTTTGACCGGAAGCTTGCCGCATTCGGGCCGCTAATGCTCAGAGTGCTTTTGGCTTACGAATTTGCTGAATCCGGTTGGCAAAAACTAAATGGGGAAAATTGGTTTGACGCTTTAAACTTTCCGTTCCCGGTAAATCTTTTGCCTAGCGACTTTAGTTGGTCGTTAGCTACCGGATTGGAATTAATTGCGCCCGTGGGGCTGCTTCTCGGTTTCGGAACACGGTTTTTCAGCTTAGCGCTTATTCTGTTGACTATAGTGGCGATTGCCGCCGTACACTGGCCGAGCGAATGGTCTACCCTGCAAGAATTATGGCAAGGATATTCGATTACCGATCACGGCTACGGTAATTTCAAATTGCCTTTAATGTATATTTTGATGTTAAGCTCTCTTTTGCTTAGCGGCGGCGGCCAATTAAGCATGGACAACTGGTTTCGGGTCAGGGAGAAAAACAATGAAAAATCATAGAACGCCGGAATCGCCGGCTTCGGAAATAACACCGGCTGGTTTATGTTACCGCCAGCGGCGGCGTCATACATTTCTGGCGGTCTGTAAAAAAAGACATTACTAATCCAGTTATCTTTGCCGTATTGCTAGCGATCTTATTGATGACTCGAATAAAATTCAGGGCATTATTCCATCGGCTCGGTAAAATAATACATAGCGCCTAATAATGGCGTTTTTGCATTCAAAGCCAGTTTAACGGAAACTTTATCCAGCGTACCGCGAAACCGGCCTTTAGCTATAAACGCCTCCATAAAGCCGCCGGTTTGCAAGGCGCTACGGATTTTCGGCCCTATGCCGCCGCCAATAAATAGTCCGCCGTTTGCAAAGGATTTTAAGACCAGATTACCGGCTTCGGCGCCATAAAGTTCCGCAAATAACCTGACTACTTCGGCACATACCGGATCTTCGCCATTGACGCCCAGCCTGGATATGACGGGGCTACGATTACTGTCGCTGTCTGAGGACGGCACTAACGGACTCGGCTTGCCGAATTGTCCGGCAAGCAAAAAATCATAAAGACGGCTAAACCCGGAGCCGGATAAAATCCGCTCCCAACTGACATGTTCAGGATAAATTTCGCGTAAATAAGCGAGTAATTTATCCTGTTGGCTGTTTTGCGGGGCAAAATCACTATGTCCGCCTTCAGTAGCTAGGGCATGGTGACGCTTTCCGTCCCAATATAGGATGGCTTCGCCTAAGCCCGTGCCCGCGGCGATTACGGCCATGTTGCCGGATTGCGCTTGTGCGTTCGGGTTGAGCTCGATAAAATCCTGCTCCGGCAAATACAGCATGCCTAGCGCCATTGCCTCCAGATCGTTAAGCAGTTTAACTTTCTCGGTAGCCAGCCGGATTTTGAGCCGCTCGCCATCCAGTATCCACGGTAGATTAGTCGTTTGGCAACGTTGGTCGATTATAGGGCCCGCGACGCCAAAACAGGCGGCGGTAACGATCGGACTATTCACTAAAAACAAATTTAGTATCTCGTCAAAATCCTGAAACTCGGTACTGGCGAAGGTTTGTTCATGGATACATTGCAAACCTTGAACGGGATGATGATTAATTAAGGCTAAAACCGTTTTGGTCCCGCCGATATCGCCTGCTAAGATCATAAATTTTCCTGTATGCGCGCCTGATTACGTTCAAGAAGATAAATAAGGGTATCGAGAATGCCGTTGGCCACGGCCTGCGGCGGAAGCTGGTAAAAAGCCTGCCAGGCCAACGCTACATATTCCTCGTAATGCTGCTGATGTTCGGGATGAAACTGTAGCCAGCTTAAACGTACCGCATAACCAATTAAAATATCGGTATAAATAGTGTCGTCAATGCGTAATTCCGGGTTATCCTGGAAAATCAATGCTAAAGCGCGTAGCGCTTCGACCGTCAGTTGCCGGTATACCGGCGCTTGAATTTTATTTAACAAATGATTGACATGCAATTTAAAAGTCTGTTCGCCTGGAGTCATGTGCGAAAGTATTTCTTCGCTATCGATACGGTGTTTGCTGTTGATTTTCTCGCCGATAACCAAACCGTGACAATGGCGCAACAAAGTCCAAACCCCATTGAAAAATGCTTCATTTTCACGTCCGACGCTGCCTTGCTGCTCGCGCCACTCATACCAGTCTTCCGCTTCTCCACGATCTTTTGGATTCATGGCGGTCGGAAAGCGCGCGGCGCCTAAATGACGTTGCGCGCCCTCGTAATGCAAGGTCTCAACGTCGCCTAACTGGGTTTTACTGCTGCCGTAATCTTCTAATGTTTCCTGTAATAAAGCGGCAAGTTCAAAGGGCGCCAACGATAAAATCTCGTTATAAACCTTGTCCAGGGCATGGCCGGTCTTGCGTTTTTGGCGGGCGATAATCAATTGCAGGATATGCCCGACGCGGATCGTGTGCATATCCGCTAAAAGCTCCGGCTTTAGTTTAATTATCATCCCTAAATAAATGATCAGCTCCTGTATCAGGATATGTTGGCTGGTATCATTGCTGTTATAGGTACGGATGGTTTCTAAAATTTCCGAAGAATCCGCCGGTCTCCGTAATGTGGCTTTACTACTATAGGCGTGGCCGACCGTCAACCCATGCTGACGCACCAGAATATCGGTGGCGGCTTGCTCTAGATCGATATCGTATTTTTTCAATAAACCGGCGCAACGCCTGACAATCTGCCAGATATGCAAGTCACCCGCCCGCGCGTAAATTTCTTCAAGTAAATCCCTGACCCGGCACGGCTGTCCATGATTGTTGGACAGGCCTGTATCAAAATCCAAACCGAGACGCTGGCTCAATAGGCTGAGCGCTTCCAGTTGCGCGTATAAATTGGCGTTACTACGCAATTGATTGATCAAAGCGCCGTCATCGCCTATTTCCCAGAGGGTCAACTCAAGACTGTTTACCGGCTCCGCCATGGTGGTTTCCGGCAGCGCGCCGGTAAACGGCCGTTCGTTATCCTCCCAGGCGGTTTCCGGGAATTTAAAACCATGCAGATAATCTATCTTCTCCCGGCTTGACGTACCGACAAATTGAGTCAGCAAACCAAGTGATACATTAACACCCGCTACATTTCCGAATTGCAACTGCTCGATAAAGCTCAGCAAAACCGACCGGTCTTCGTTGCCCAGCATATTAGGCTTAACAAGTATGACCAGTAACGGCGGTTCTTCGCTGTCCCAATGCCGGCAGATATAATTCAGCTCAGTCCGTAAACGTTGAATAAGCAACCGATTATCCATGGCGATGTAGAAACCTTTCTGATTCATAAATTGCGGCAGGAATATCAAAACTTCGCCCGCTAGTTTGTATAAGCGGGAAGTCGCCAAAGTACGTAATTGACGTAGCGGCCGGCCGCTAAGCCCCATGCGGTCATTACGCCCGACCTGGGTATAAGCGGCCGCCAGCTCGCTGGCGTCGAGCACTTGTATGGGCGTAATTTCCGCCAGCGTTTGAGATGGAATTCCATCCTGTTTTAATTGTCCCCGCACCGCTTCGTCGGTTGCTAACAGAGCAATCCGCAAAGCACTCCCGCCTTGACGCTCAACCGTCTTATAACGCCCAAGCGGATCGATGTCCTCTCTGGTAATTAAACCTTCCAGCAGTAAATCGCTCACTATAAGCAAACTTTGCGCCCATACCAGCGGAACATTTTCATTGGCGACTCTTGCCTGGCTATGCGGGTGAAGCTTTTCCGCCGCTATCGCATCCGCCGGCGCCAGATAAAGCTCGGGAACCAAATGCTGGCCGTTTTGTTCAACCAGCAAATTTTCCAGACGCCGCCGGTAATCTTGCGCGGCCTCCTGATTACCGGCAAAATAGTGATTAAGCAGCAAATAGCAAAAAAATAAAGGCCATTCGCATTCAATATCCATAAATTGCTTTAGTTCATGCGGCTCGTAATGGAGCCGCTGCTGATCTTCCAGCAAGGTTTGATGCCCATCCAGCAAAAAACGCTTGCAACCGTAACGGCCTTGCAATTTTTCAATGATTAAAGTTTCGGTTTTTTCCTTCAGAAACGGATTATCGACCGCAAACGCCGGAAAACCGGTCACGCTCAATAGCGCGGAGTCAACTTCCTTGGAAATCGATTCTCTAGGCAGCAACGACTCCAGTGTAATCCGGGTACGGGCGATATCGTCGTTAATGACATGAATTACCGCCGCCTGTCCGGCGCCAGGGCCGAACAAATTACAGCCGCGCATGGCTTCAAGCGCGGCTTTAGCCATACCGATGGAACTAGCGTTCAATTCGGCTATACCGTGATTCATTTTATTGCCGCGTTCCCAGATCCCATAGTCAGGGGTACGATAAGCGCGGCTGATATAATGTACAAGATTCTGTACAAAATTCACTTCGTCTATGCTAAACACAATACGTAAGCCCGAGGCCGTCATTTGCGCCAGCATTAACAAGAATAAAGAAGTCGCGTCTAATTGCAAATGCCCCCATTCGTGATCGCCTACGACGACGGCGCCTGTTTGGGTATTGTATTTGGCGTGCAAGGCGTCCAAAGGATCCTGGGTATGCTTGAATTTTTCCACTTTAGACGCTTGCCGCATCATCGCGATCAGCAAACCGCGCATTAGTTTGACCACGCTTTGTTCCAGAATATACGTCTTATCCGGCTGTTCGCCGCATTTCCGGTACGCGACAGCCAATCCCCAAGCGGCCATAATGCTGTATACATTATCTCTAACCCAGGCGTCCGTATAATTGCCGTGGATATTCACCGCGGTACTCGCCGGCAACAGGCCGCTGATCCAGTCCTGCCGGCTAAGGATGATATTTTGAACTTGTTGATAATATCGGTTTAGCTTCTCAGCTTGGCTGGTTAGCGTCATTTTCGGCACATATACTAAATTAAATCAAAAAACTACGCGGCTGCCCGAGTTTAGAATCCATCGCCATGGGAGGCTGGTTTTCTATTCCCGGATAGCCCCCTAGGCCATAGGTAAAGTTACGCCGGTTTGCCCTTGATATTTTCCGCCTCGGTCGCGGTAAGATGTTTCGCAAACTTCATCGCTGCCGAAAAAAAGCATTTGCGCCACCCCTTCATTCGCATAAATTTTAGCGGGTAACGGCGTGGTATTGGAAAATTCCAACGTCACATGCCCCTCCCATTCCGGCTCCAGCGGCGTAACGTTAACGATTATGCCACAGCGGGCATAGGTTGATTTTCCTAAGCATATCACTAACACTTCGCGGGGAATCCGGAAATATTCGACAGTGCGCGCCAGTGCGAAAGAGTTTGGCGGGATAATACAAACATCCGATTTCACATCTACAAAACTGGCTTCGTCGAAATCTTTAGGGTCGACAATAGTGGAATTAATGTTGGTAAAGATCTTAAATTCATTGGAGCAACGGACATCGTAACCATAGCTGGAAGTGCCGTAGGAAATAATCCGGCCCTGAGCGGATTCACGCATCTGCCCGGCCAGGAACGGCTCTATCATGCCGTGGTTTTCCGCCATGCGCCTAATCCATTTATCTGATTTTATGCTCATATACTTGATTTTTTTATTGAAAAAATTTTAGTTGCCGTAAACTCATAGTGCGTTCGCTAAGCCGAACAGCGTAAGCGCAGGCCCCCCGAACAATACGCGCCCCCGTTGGCTCCGGTAAAATTTACAAATTTAAGTAATGGGTAAACTAACAAAATCCTTAAATAAGCGCCATTAATTTCTAAGTTCATTTCGATAAATTATCGATAATGGATTTATGCAGCAATTGCATCAACGCGGCGGAATCATCGTTATTTGACGCTTCTTTACCGCTGTCCGCTTTAAGTACTTTATCCACATGCACATCGGTGATTTTTTTATCTCTATCAACCGTAAGCGTGTATTCGGTATCCTCTAATTCATCACTAAAAAAAGAGGTCAGCGAATTTATCAAGCCCCGGCCTTTCCCCTTGTCATTATCGACATAACTAACTCGGAACACTCCGGCGTCCTGCTTAGTATCCACCACTTGAATACCCGCCGCGCTCAAGCCGTCCGCCACCAAAATCCAGGCCCGATCGAAACGGGTTTTTAATTGTAGCGTCGGTTTTTTGGGGTCGCCAACCAGCAATATCAGCTTACTGAGCTCCGCATAGGCGGGTTTTTCTTCCTTGGGTTTTTCTTTTTCTTCCTTGGGTTTTTCCTCCGAAGAACCGTCTATCGGCATCTTACTTTTCTCCGTTGATTTACCTACTGTTTCAGGTAAACCGGCGGAATTTTCCGT
>JBEKBU010000031.1:0-21524 GCA_050015235.1 Methylomonas sp.
GACAAAATAACCGCTACCGCGTTATGCAACTGCTCTATGCCTTTCCAGAGCGGACAGGCCACTTGCCGAATACTCAACACTTCGGCCTGCGCATTTAAAACAGCGGCCTTGACATGGGCGCCGCCGATGTCCCAACCTACGGTATGCTTTTTCATTCGTATTTATTGAAAGCTCTGTTATGAGTTTAATCCGGCCTTGTTAGTTACCTTAACCGAATTTTATCTCTTTAGCCGGCTTCATTATTTAAAAATTTTCAGCATCAAGGTCGAGTAATCGGAATAATCCAGCGCCACGGCGATTAATACCAGCATCATGCCTTGAAAAATCGGCCGGTGCAAGAAAGGTTTATAGGCCAACTCCGCGTATTGCTCCGATCTTTCCACCAATTTTTCCAACTGCAAGGACAACACCGCATTTTTGGCGGCATAACTTCGCACCAGTCGCCGGCGCAGATGATTAATGGCGATCTTTTCGGCTTCCTCGGCAACCGTTTTCAGGCGATAATCGCAATAGATCAGATAAGCAAAATATAAGGCTAAACCGAACAGAAGGCCGGGAGGGGAAATATAGTTATCAAAATAGCTCATACGAGATAAAACATGTAATGCCGCGACTATCAACGGGTAAAGAATCAACCGGTTGACTTCCACTGTAATTTCGCTGATTACGCGGATGGTAATCCAATCCGGCAATTCGGAAAGAGGCATTTCGAGTTCCTGATACCATGCCATGCGACCGGCTGGCAGTTCTATTTGAAGAACCTTTTCGAGGGGGCTCTCTTGATTGTTAAAATAATTATTGACGATGCCCCCAATATATCGAATAACCGCCTGGGTTCTACCGGTTACCAAAATATAAGAAGACAACGCAAAAAGAAGAAATATAATAAATAAAATACCGTTGATATCAAACACCAAATCTCCACGGGCTGGAATATTTAGATTTCCAAAGCCAAAAGTTAATATTATTGAAAGTGCAACCAAAAAAATAAATTTAACAATTAAGTACTTAATACTCAACCCAAAATATAAAGACTCAGAATTAACGTAATTTGTAAATTCGTCATTCTCTTTAATATTTAGTTTATTTAATAGGAGCTCCCGCATTGTTTCCGGCCAATGCCAGACATCTATAATACCATTGACCGCAACAATAATCGCCAGAAAACGAATTAGCTCTGTCGGCCAGATACTGACGCCTTCCAGCCAGGCTAAAGGCTCATCAACACGCGTTAAGTTATCATGAAGACGGCATACACCATAAACAAAAACAACCATAACTAAAATTAACGAAGCCAAAGTAAACCATCTTTGCCGACAAAGAACTTTGTATTTCTCTGATTCCTGCTTATTATACGAAAAGAAATTTTTGACTTTACCACAAAAACATCGACTTGAATTCTCATCTACTTTCTTCACATAATTAGTTTCCAATTGTCGAGAAAAGTATTGCCAAACACCTATTATAAATAGAGTATAAATTGCAACTAAGGCCAACAACTGAATATCCGCGGGTAAATTGTAATTCTTAGGATAAGTTTTCGCCTGATAAGGGGACGGTATTTGAAAATTTTTCCTACGTTCATAATTAGTGATCGAGTTATTTTCTTGTTCGTCCGAAGCTAAATAAAAAGCTTTGGTGCGTCCGATTTCGTGTATCTGGGGGGCTGGCTGTATATATTCTGGTATATATCCAATTTGATATTGGATATGAGGATATGAATCCCATAACGCCATTTCAGTCGCTAAAAAGTAAGCGGTTTGGCTATCATCACGAAACGGAGGAATATCCCACTGCCAGTCCTCATCATGCGATAATCCCGATTCTTTCTCAAGGAATAATCCGAAACTGGAGGTCACTATTAGATTTCTCGCGTACTTATTTTTATCCGGTTGTAAAAAGCGGGCGTCCATGCCATTGGTGAAGTACAACACTTGCGGAAATTTTTCATGCATGGCCTCCAAAACCAAAAGTTTATCGTAGACATCACTGCCGAGTATGCCTATGGCTGAAATCATGCCACCCTCATGTTCCAGTTGATTTTCCAGATAATCCAATTGATTGACCAAACGCCGGATATAATCGAATTGGCTGTCCCCATCCGCACTTTCCATAGCCTTGGAGCGCGCTTCATTATCAGTCGTACTACGGACGGCCTCGCCGTCTGTGTTTGTTTCGGTTGAGCTACCGTTATTAACGGCTTTGCGCGGTTTTTCACCATCCAAACCACGAAAATAACTAAATTGATGTATTGGCTTCATTTTCCTCTGGCAGACTTGACGCGTATCCTCATCCAGACAATGAGCAAGTTTCTCAGCAAAAGTATCGCCTATATGCCAACCATACAAATATTCTTTTTCTGAAATAAGAACTATATGCTTGTCTTTTTTAAACGTTTTAAGAAACTTCATAAAACTATTGGTTTCATGATCCAGACTTTGAATATCTACTTGACGTTTTTTAAGCTCAACTCTGAGAGTTTCGGCCAATTTATCATCTGTAGAACTTACTTGTTTAAAATTGAATTTTGAAAGTAACTTATCTAGCGTTGTATTACTAGCATTTTTATTCTCATCGAGGCCAAGCAGTTTTATTGGATCAGTCGTTGCGCTTGGCGAATAAATTCTAAAATTATGTTTACTAATATTACAGGAATCGCGCTTGTCACCATTTTGATTATTTTCACTGTTAATCTCAACAGCCAAATCTCTCAGCAATTCGGATCGATAAGGACCAAGTAGATTGATTTGACATTTTTCCGCACAATTTTTCATAACATTATTAAACAAGGCGCTCAGCTTGGCACACGGTTTATTTTTAAAATTATCACTGTTTAAATATAATATGTATCCTACCACCTTGTTATGTGGCTGGAAAACAGAGCTGGGCTCAGCCACTCTTTCATAGACAACTTCCGTCTTCAGATTAAGATTTTCATTTTTCGGTTCAAACTTGAAAAAACCAATATGTTCAGAGTCATCGGGCACATATTCCAGCGCCGCGTTAAACCCAGACAATACTGCATAGCGTATACGGCGTCTAGTTTCACTATCTTCATAATAGCGACCGCCAGGTAACAAGACAGCGATCACAACCGGCGTCTGGCCATCATGTGTTTTATTTTTTATCTCATTGGAAAATACTTCAGGTTTATGATTTTTTTCCAAAGAATCCAACGCTAAGTTCTGAGTATTTTCTTTTGTCTTTCCGCGCTTGTGCGGTTGTATTTCATCAATTGATGGAATTCGGGCTTGTTCATTTACCTTTTCATGTTTGTATTGCTGCACTGCATCAAAAGGATCCTGCCATAACCTAGCGTCGACATCCTGGAAATCAGGATTTGAATACCATGCCGTATGTAATTGATCGGGCCGGGATTCGTGATAGGGATCTTGGCCCACGAATATGCTGCCGGCCAAAACCGCCGCCAGCAGATAGCCGATATTCGCCAAAGAAAATTCCGATTTTTTTTCTTTTTCTTCCGGCATTGTCTGTACCTTTATTTTGGATGTCCAAGACAACTGGCTTTACGGCCTGAAAACACTCTCTGCAACGTAAGCCCCACCACTGCAAGCTATCCAATTAAAATCCTAAATTAAAGAATTAGCCTGGGCGCAGCCCATTCTAGCGAATTACACACCCAATATACAAATTTAAAAACCATTTAAAGCCATAAAGTTACCGTTAATTTTTCTAACACTGCGCCAAATCGTTTTCAGGAAAGCAAATCGCTTAATGGGCGCTGGAGTTGTTCCCGTCAAAACAAACCTGATTGATTATTAATAAATGGGTTTTGCTAACGAAATTAAAGCCAATGCCTAGATCTTGGAGCCGGTAAGCCTGGCGGAGGTGTTGGAGGCATGGATGCCGACATCAAGCGTACAGGGAGGTATTTACAACGACCTCCGCCAGGCTTACCGGCTCTAGGATCGTGACGCAGGCGATAATCTCAATTAAAGCAGAACAGGCCCAACCCATAAGAAAAGCCAGAAAACGATTTTAAATCGCTATGAACTTCACAACCAAGACCAGTATAATCCCCAATGCCGTTAATTTAAGCTAGGGACTGCCCCCTCTCATTCCGTAAGTTGTTGCAAAAGATGCGTTTGGTTCAATACGATGAAACCCAACATTTTGATTTTGTTGGGTTACGCTACGCTAACCCAACCTACAATTTGGCTTTTACAACAGCCTCCGAAGGGAAAGGGCTAGGGTGAGGTGGGTTTTTGATCCCCTCACCCCAACCCTCTCCCGGAGGGAGAGGGAGCTGTCCCTGGCTTAACTTTACGGCATTGGTATAATCCCCTGTTAGGATCGACTTTCTTTATCTGTAACAATGCGCAAAACTCTTATTCCGGGTTGTTTAACCCTGTGGTTAAACCTGGTATTAGCGGCAGACACGGACAGCGTTTATCTGGATGCAAAAGCCCTGCAACTGGCCGGCATAAAAACCGAGACCTTAACCCCCGTGCGGCAATACGCAGAATACACAGCCTATGGCGCGGTGCTGAGCCCGGAGCCGCTGTTACAACTGCGCCAGCAATATCTTACCGCCCAAACGCAACGCAACACCGCCCAGGCCAAATATACCGAATCGGATCTGAATTTGGCCCGCACCGAAAGCCTCCACGAGCATAAGGTAGTTTCCACGCATCGCCTCCAGGAGCAGCGCGCCCAATGGCAAACCGATCAGGCCAATCTGCAAGCCGGTCACGACCGGATAAACAGCATCCTGGCCGGCAGCCGCCTGGAATGGGGAGAATTACTTACCAACTGGTTTGTGATAATGGCGGATAATTCCGCGCAACCTTTTATCCGGCATAGCGCGCAACTGGTGCAGATAAATCTGCCGGCCAGTGCGCGCCTGGACGCAAAGGTCCGAACTATCCACATCGACGAAAACGGCCAGCGCGATTCGGCCATAACAGCCGAGCTGATTTCCGTCTCACCGCGCATCGACCTCGTTACGCAAGGGCAAAGTTACTTTTTTAAATCCAGCGCCCGCCCGATACCCTTCGGCGCGCACATTACCGCCTGGATAGCGCGCGACGCCAAGCAAATCAGCGGTTTCAACATCCCCCGCTCGGCGGTGGTCTGGCATATGGGACAGGCTTATGTGTATGTTAAAAAGGCCGATGGCGAATTTAACCGCCGGGCGCTACCGGCTTATTCCTTAAACGACAGCAACTACTTTGTAACCGAGGCGTTTACAGCGGACGAAGCCCTTGTCACCACCGGCGCGCAGACATTATTATCGCAACAATTAAAAAAACAGATACCGGATGAAGACGACGACTAAATACGCGGCTGCAAAACAACGGCGATCAAACCTTGATCTTTACAACCTGCACTTTGTCCCAAACATCGGCAATAAACTTGCTATCCATGGCCGGCATACCGTCTTGCAGCCACTGCACCAGAATTTTCGCCACATTCGGATAGCTAACATGCAAAGCATGCGGATCATGCAACCAGTCTTCGATAACTTTACAGTTGATATCGAACATGGTTTTCCCATAACCCAGTTGCTCCAGCGCCGCCGCATTTGAAATCTGCTCCATTTGTAAATGCAAAGGTTTCACCAGAATTTTTTTACCCAATTGCAATGACTCGCTGGCTAATTCAAAACCGGCATTACTGATGATGCCGGCGCAATCGTATAAATCGCTTTGAAAGCCCTGTCTGGAAAGAGGCTTGCAAATAATATACGGATACTCGGAATGCATGGCTTCCGGCGAATAGATGTGGAACTCAAAATTCTCAAAAGGGCACAACCAGTCGATCACCGCGCGCGGGTTTTCAAACGGCAGATAAACCACGATCTTATTAGCCTGGGTTTTGGCCGGCAACTCCGGCGTTTCTATGATGGGCGGCAAAATCGGCTGGCCGAAATGATGCCAATGCAAACCCACGCCGATGTCGGCAGGGGCAAAATACTTCATGACTTGGCTGGCGATGGGATCCGAGCCTTTACGAGGCACATTATGGGAAAATGCGTATTGATGCCCTATGCCCAACACTTTAATCTTTTGTTTTCTGGCCGCCCAGGCCGTCACCGGCTCAAAATCGCTGATCACCAGATCGTATCCGCTTAAATCCAGGCTGGATATATCTTTGTAAAATTGTATCGGACTGGCTTGTATAGCGGTTTTCAGATAAGAAACCCGGCCATTGGAGGTATTAAAAGTCAAGCCTTCTTTTAATTGATAGCCGTTAAAAACTTCCATATCGAAAAACTTGTCCGCCGGACGCCCGGAAAATTGAAAGGTCACATCCAAACCCGCCGCGAATAACTCCTTAGCCATTACTCTGGCCCGGGTAATATGACCATTACCCGTTCCTTGAACACCGTAAAATATTTTCATATCAAAATATAGTTAAGACTAAAAACGGCTGAGGATACACCTAAAGTCGCTCCCATTAAAGTGTCCGTCGGAAAATGCACGCCTAAAATCACCCGCGAAAATCCTACCGACACCACCCAGATCAATAGTATAACCGTTAAATACGGAAAGAAATAGCTTAGTAAAACCGCCACCATGCTTGCTGCCGAAGTATGGCCGGACGGAAAACTAAACTGATCGGACGGTGTAATAACACTGCGGAAATTCGGCAACGCCTGTTGCGGACGATTGCGTTTAAAACCGTTTTTTAACACCAAATAGGCGGGTCGTTCAATCGCAAACGCCAGCAATAGGCACTGAAGCAACGGATTGTTGACGCCATACTCGAAAAATAACCAGCCCGCGATTAAAACATACAACAAGCCGTCGCCGGTTTTGGAAATATAACGGCACAAACGCGCCAGGGTATTGTGGATGCTTACATTGTTTAACCAGTTAAACATTGAAACATCGTATTTATGAATGGAATAAATCAGTTTCATGGCTTTACCCTCTTAAATTTAGGCTGTTTGAGCAATCGCCACACTTAACAGCTATAGAAATCAAAGATTTTCCGTTTGATAGCGAATCCCTGAATTTACCTACCAGAATAAAATACGTTTATGACAGCCGGATGAACACTTGTTTAAACTTTTGTGACAGAGTTAGAATAACGCCAAATAATTATAAGGGTTGGTTATACTATCGGCCAAATGACGGTAATGATTGATCACCGCGCAAGGCGGCGCGGATACAGGCCGAAAGCCAACAGGACATAATCACGGCGTCCTCCGGCAAGAGCTCTGGCGCCAAAAGCCGAGCATCCGGCCAGAATGGCGCTAACTTTAGATAATTACATACGCCAATCAATAGCTTACATTTATAGGCGTCAATTATTTTTATTAAGTTAATGTTTTTATATGTAGTATGCCGTTTTGTAAGCGCCATTCGGCGCCGGCCTTGTCTTTAATCGCCGGAGGGCCGCGACTTTTCCGAGTAAGTACGCGCGCGGCGCGATTCGGCGTCCAAAACTACCTGCGTCAAAATGTATCAGAATCAAAATTTGCTATGTAAACTGTATCGTTTAAAATATCTTTTTTCTTCTCGCAACTTGGCGTTCCGGCTTAATCGGGTTGATCGGCAATGTGTTTTGCAGCCTATGGGCTTATTTTTTACCGTTTGTTTTATTTTTGGAGTCGGACATGGCTGATATGCCGGAAAATTTAAAATATGCCGAAACGCATGAATGGGCAAAATTGGAAGATGAAAATGTCGTCCGTGTCGGGATTACCGATTTCGCGCAGTCAGAATTAGGCGATATTGTGTTTATCTCTCTTCCTGAAGTCGGACGTATCGTAGCTAACAAGGAACAAATCGCCGTGGTCGAATCCGTTAAAACCGCTTCCGACCTGTTCAGCCCGGTTAGCGGCGCGGTGACCGCCGTAAACAGCAGGCTGCATGACGAACCGGAGTTAGTAAATGAACAGGCTTTTCAGGCTTGGTTATTTACTATAAAGGCTGATAATCCAGAAGAACTCGCGCAACTTATGGATGCCGATGCTTATCGGCGCATGATTGGAATATAGTAGGAAAATAATGGCGAATCAAAATGCAAAAGGTTTTAAACGTTTAATTAACGCTTGTTTTTTCTCCATCGCAGGCTTTAAGGCGACTTGGCGGCATGAAGAAGCTTTCAGGCAGGAAGTGGCCTTATTCATAGTCTCTACCCCGCTGGCTTTATGGCTAGGCGGAAATAATATTGAAAAAGTACTCCTGATCGGCAGTGTCGTGCTGGTGCTGCTGGTGGAGCTGTTAAATTCCGCCGTGGAAGCCGTGGTCGACAGAGTTGGTTTTGAGCATCACGAACTATCCGGACGCGCTAAAGACATCGGTTCAGCGGCGGTGATGCTGTCACTGATCTGGGCAGGCGCCACCTGGGCGTTAATCTTACTATAAAAAGGAAAAATCATGCATGCATTAATATGCGGCTCAATGGCCTACGATACCATCATGGTGTTTCACGACAAATTCAAAAATCATATATTGCCTGACAAACTGCATATTTTGAATGTCTCGTTCCTGGTGCCGGCCATGCGCCGCGAATACGGCGGTTGCGCGGGCAATATCGCTTATAATCTGAAACTATTAGGGGAAGAGCCGTTAATTATGGCTACGGTCGGGCATGATTTCGAACCCTACGCGCAATGGCTAAGCCAGCACGGCTTATCCAGCCGCCATATCAAGGTGCTGGATGACCATTATACCGGGCAAGCCTATATTACCACCGATGAAGATGACAACCAGATAACGGCGTTCCATCCCGGCGCCATGAATTTCTCCCATTTGAATAGCGTGTCCGCCGACGATAATATTGACATCGGCATAGTATCGCCCGACGGGAAGCAAGGCATGCAAGAACACGCCGAGCAGTTCGCCGATCTAGGCATACCGTTTATTTTCGATCCGGGTCAAGGATTACCTATGTTTGACGGCGCGGAATTGCTACACTTGCTGGAGTTAGCGAACTACGCCACTTTTAATGATTATGAAATTGCTTTAGTTCAAGAACGTACCGGCCTAAACCCGGAGCAAATCGCCGAAAAAGTATCGGCTTTAATCATTACGCTCGGCGGTAACGGCTCTAAAATTTATACTCAGGGGCAATGTTTGGAAATCCCCTCTGTACCGGCCAAACAAATTCTAGATCCAACCGGTTGCGGAGACGCTTACCGGGCGGGTTTACTGTATGGATTGCTTAACGATTACGATTGGGAAGTCACCGGCCGCATCGCTTCTTTACTCGGAACCATCAAAATCGAACATGCCGGCACTCAAAACCATGTATTCAGCATGACGGACTTTAAACAGCGTTATCTGCAAAGTTTCGGATCAACATTTTGAATTTAAGCAAAACCCAGGAACTATTGAATTTGATGGCGAGATTGCGCGACCCCGACACTGGCTGCGCCTGGGACATCAAGCAGGATTTTCATAGCCTGATTCCCTATACCATTGAAGAAGCTTATGAAGTGGCCGACGCCATAGAACGCAATGACTTTACGGATCTGCGCTATGAATTAGGCGATCTTTTGTTACAAGTCGTGTTTCATTCGCAGATCGCGCAAGAACGGGGTTTATTTGACTTTGAACAGGTCGCCGCGGCTATTTCCGAAAAACTGATTAACCGCCATCCGCATGTGTTTGCCGGCGTACAATTCGCAACCGACGCCGAACGCCAGCAAGCCTGGGAAGACGCTAAAATTATTGAACGCCAAGCAAAAAGTTCGCAACCGGCGGATGAAAGCGTGCTGGCGGGCGTAGCGCACAGTTTGCCGGCGCTGGTGCAGTGCGAAAAAATCCAGAATCGGGCCGCAAGCCATGGGTTTGACTGGCCGGAGGTTGAGCCGGTATTCGCCAAGGTAAGCGAGGAATTGCAAGAAGTCCTCGAAGCCTGGCAATCCGGCGATCAGACGCATATTCACGAAGAAGTGGGCGATTTGCTGTTGGTGGCGGTCAATCTGGCCAGGCATCTGCATGTCAATCCTGAACTGGCGCTTAAAGCGGCGACCAAAAAATTCACCCGCCGTTTTAATTATATCGAACGCGAAGTCGCTAAATCCGGCCGCGGCCTGCGCGAATGCCAATTGCGCGAACTGGATGAATTATGGAACGCCGCCAAGCGCACGGAAAAAAAACCATGACGAAAACCGCGGCTAAATTCCTGCTCCTGCTTGGCGGCTGCCATCTGTACGCGCCAAGTTTCGCCCATGCCGAATTATTGGAGCATATCTCCGAGGATACCGAGCAACCCGCCGTAGCGCCGGTAACCGCAACCGGCCAGCCTAATAAAATCATCTATCGGGTCATCTGTAATCCGGAAGCCGAAGCCGAACCGGATTGCGACATGCCCGCGCTTGAAGACCGGATAGAAACGGCAGCGGCTGCTACTCCCGAGCCAGCCTCACCGGCTAAACAAACAACCGCCGACAGCGAAACGGCGGACGAAGCCTTGCCGGAATCCTCCGGCCGCCACTCACGCCACAAACATGGAAAACATCACTATCATAAAACCGGTCATCACAAAACATCCGGCAGACATCATCATTCAGGCAAAAAAACCGGTAGGCGCGGCAAACGGCGTTGATTTTTTATCGATAATCTAAAATTTTTACGGGAGGAATCCAACTATGAATGCACAAACTGAAGTTCGCCCTCCCCTGCCGCCTTTTACGCGGGAAACCGCCATGCAAAAAGTACGGGCCGCTGAAGACGGTTGGAACAGCCGCGACCCGGAACGCGTCTCGCTTGTTTATACGCCCGACAGCCTTTGGCGCAATCGGGTGGAATTTCCGGTAGGCCGGCGGGAAATCGTGGAGTTTTTAACCCGTAAATGGCGGCGTGAGCTGGATTATCGGCTAATCAAGGAATTGTGGGCGTTTAGCGACAACCGCATCGCCGTGCGTTTTGCCTATGAATGGCGCGACGACAGTAACAACTGGAGCCGCTCCTACGGCAACGAAAATTGGGAATTTAACGAGAACGGCTTGATGCAGCGGCGTTACGCCAGCATTAACGACTTACCGATTACGGAAGCGGAGCGCAAATTTCATTGGCCTTTAGGACGCCGTCCGGACGATCATCCCGGACTTAGCGAACTCGGTTTATAAATTGAAGATTACTCGCTGCAACGATAAGTAATTATTCACTCAAGATTAATCGTAACTATTCACCTAGTGACTAATTATTCAAAAGCTCGCCGATAGCTGACCAACTTGGTTTTTGGCGCCGGCAGCCGAGTAGCCGACCATACTATCGTCACTTGTTGAATAGTTACAACAAATATTCACGCACATTTGATCCCTAAGCCTTGCAAACCGCAGTAACCTGACGGGTTTTTGGCCAGATACTGCTGATGTTCGTCCTCGGCATGGTAAAAAGTCCGGGACTCCCGGATTTCCGTGGTAATTTGGCCGAAACCGGCTTTCGTCAGCAATTGCTGATACGCCTGTTTCGACTGTTCGGCGGCGGCTTGTTGCGCCTGATTAAACGTAAATATTACCGAACGGTACTGGCTGCCTATATCATTACCCTGGCGTAACCCCTGAGTAGGATCGTGCGCCTCCCAAAACACGGTTAGCAAATCCTGATAGCTGATTTGTTCCGGGTTAAACACGACCAGGACGACTTCGGCATGCGCCGTCTGTCCGCTGCAAACTTCCTTGTAGCTGGGATTGGGCGTAAACCCGCCGGCGTAACCGGCAGCGCTGCTGAATACGCCGGGCAGTAGCCAATATTTCCTTTCCACGCCCCAAAAACAACCCATGCCGAAGATAGCTTGCCGCAATGACTCCGGAAAAGGCGGAACGATTGGATGCCCATTGACGAAATGCCGCACAGCGGTTTGCATGGCCTCCTTGCGGCCGGGCAAGGCTTGTTCGGCGGTAACCAAGCTGGTTTTTTTGAAAAGCAAATTCATTGCGGCATACCCTGACTCGGATGAAACATTACGCCAGATTATACTCTCCGCGCTTCAACTGTATATAATTCCTAACTTCACCGAACAAGCCATAAAAAATATGAACCAACAAGATTGTCTTATCCGATTTTTATTTGCGGAACTAGGGGTGCGTGGCGTGTGGGTGCGATTGCAGGATAGCTGGCTGCAAGCCAAAAAATTTCAAAACCTGGCGAACGCCGATATAGAAACGCAATTAGGCGAAGCTTTAGCGGCAGTGCTTTTGTTATCGGCGACTATTAAATTCGAAGGTAAAATGATTTTACAGCTGCAGGGTAGCGGCGAATTAAGAACCCTGGTCGCTCAAGCCGGCCATGACAGAACCATGCGTTGCTTGGTGCGTTCCGCTGACCAGGTTTCCGCAAAAAACTTAAATGACATGCTCGGAGAAGGCGGACGTTTAGTATTGACTATCGAACCGGAAAACGCCGAACCCTATCAAGGCATAGTCGGAGTTGAGGAACCCAAGTTGGCTGACGTACTCAAAACTTATTTCAATCAATCCGAACAATTGGCTACATGCTTATGGCTATTCGCCAATAACGCCCTCGCCGCCGGATTATTTATTCAGGAATTGCCGGCTGATAAACGGGACGAGTCGTCCTGGCGGCATCTGGAAATATTAGGAGACACGGTAACGGCCGATGAAATGCTGAGCCTTGATTGCGAAGCTTTGTTACATCGCTTGTTCAATGAAGAAAAAGTGATCATTTATCCGGCGGAATCCGTAAAATTCATCTGCGGCTGTTCGATAAAGAAAATCGGCGGCGCTTTATTAGCCTTGGGTAGGTCCGAACTGGAAAGCATCCTTGCCGAGCGGGAAAATATTGAAGTCGATTGTCAATTCTGCGGCGCCCGGTACCGGTTTGATAAAATCGATGTAGAAAATTTATTAACAAACTCGCTGATTGATGAGGGCGATGCGCCGCCCACCCACCATTGAGAATGACATGTCTAAAAAAATCCGCCGCTTCCTGCGAATATTATTGATTTTCGGTTTATCAACCATGCTCACCGGCTGTTTATACTGGATGCGGGCCTACCAAACCTATCTGCAAATTGACGAGTTCGACCGTTATTTTTCCGTAGTGGTGAAAGATGATTTTACCGTGCATTTTAAAGCGCCGAAAATGTATAGCGAAGATTTTGTTTCGCTCGCCAAATTACACGCCACTAGTGAAGAAATTTATCCGGATGGTAAAGTTTGGCATTATTTATTTCGGAAGGTAGATAAGGATAATCAGCCTGTTACGCCGGAAATTCATTTCTTTTTCGACTTACGCTTTAATAAGCTGGATAAAATTACCGACTGGACTTTTTCTTCCTTGTTTTTACAAATAGCGCCGCCGGAATTTTTGGAGGCTTCATTCCGTTCCCTGGGCGGCGCGGAAATAAATGAAGAAAAACAACAATTGAAAGCTAAAGCGAATTTAATGGAAAAAATTTCCGCCGATTTGCCGAAAAAAGCCGCCGTCGTAAAACATCTGGGTGAACCTCTGGAAATCAGCATCGAGCCGGAACAGGAAATTTATTTATACAAATTCCGTCTGGACGCCAAGGAAATTGAAGAAGGTTATGAAGAAAGAGCCATTAGTGAAGTCAGGCTTTCTTTCGATAAAAATACGCAAGAGCTGATTAAAATGTCCGGCCGGTTTGCGGGTTTAAAAATTTCAATTAATTACCGCGATTTTAAAGACGATGAGGAAAAAGCGGCGGCTGTTATTCCCATTAAAGCCGGATTTTAAAACGGCAAAAAGACTCGTTATATTCCAAACATGCTAACAAGTGTAAAACTGTTCCGGCATTCAGCAGGATTTTAGCGTTGATCTTATAGTTCGCGCGCGGTAAAAACGCTTCCGGATTTTCACTGTTCTCGTTAATAATAATAACCGCTTGCAAAATATTTTCGGCGTTTTTAAAAGTGTATATCGAGTAATTATCGGCTATGGGCTCTAACAGGCTTAACTCGCCAAGCAGCATTTCATTTAAGACTTTCTTCCGGACAATCGCGAAAGAAAATGAATTTTCATTATTGTAAATTAAACTTAAATCCCCAATATCGGCGGCTATCCGGTCTTTGTCGGTAATAACAACGATGTAGTTGTCCTTCTGAATTAAGTTTACTTCGGCGCCGGGGAAGGATGAATGCCAAGACACCTTGCGCGTATGGTAAAACGGGCTTTCATGCTCCATGGGCTGCAATGTCAGATTAGTTTGAATTATGTTTATCGGACTAAACTTATTGCTTAACGCATTTATTTTGGTGGATTTATCCAGGCCCTGTAAATATTGGCTTATACGGGCATACCCGACCAGGAGTTTTGATACGACATGAGAGCCCCGCTCTAAATTGCCGAAAACTTGTTTATAGCCCGTCAACTGTAGAATGAGGCGGTATTTAGTCGCATTTGCCAAGGAGGTCGTTACTGAGCCGTTCTTGAGCCCCAGAACAAAACGATGACAATCTATTTTAATGACATCTGTCGCGGCGTAATGTTTACTGGCGTTGATTGGTAGAGGCTTATTTTCCTGGTCCCAATAAAAACCGCTGTCACTAAGGTAATCCGGATTTATATCGAGCAAATCAAAATGTTTATTGCTAAGATTAAAGAACTCCTTAATTTCATCGTGCCTATAACGGGTGGGTTCGAAAAGACTGAAAAGTAAATTGCGTTTTATAACGCTTAAAATATTCGGTTGGCTGGAAAATGCCGGAATAACTGTGTTGTGCAAGGTTTTTAGACTATTGGTTTCAATAGCTAACTTGTATAGAACCGCGGTTTCCTTCCATAATCGGCTGGAAGGGATTTGATAAATCAAATCAAAATTCCGTTGACTATAACCAATTAATTGCAATGCATAATAATTTGCCGTTTGTCTTTGCGCCAATTCCAGCCGGTCTTCCTTCGCTAAACGGGCAAACAACGTCGCCGCCTGCTTAAGTATGTCCAGGGCGAGCTTGGCGAATTTAATTGATTTACTATCTAACATCAGCTCGGTTGCCGAACTGTTTTTTTCTATTAAGATATTTGCCAGAAAAAAAGCCTTACTCCCTAGATCGGGTAAAATAGGATATAGCTTCCAGCTTTCACCTTGATGATTTTTTGATAATTGATAAAGTACGTCATGCAATTTAATCGCGGCCGCGCCCGGCGGCAATTCCTCCAGTTGTTCCAACCAGACGGCAAGAGACTTTTCTGTCAACAAGAAAGGCAAGGCGATAGGGTCTGTCATTATTTAGGATAAAAGTAATCGATTTCAAACCTAAAAATCGGATAATTTAATTTTCATGGCTATTAACGCGGTGCGGGTTAAAGAGTTGACGCGATTTCAACCCAAATATTACGATTTATAACTATAACTCGAACTAAGTACATAGCTATGTTCATTTCTATCGGTTTTTATATTAAATGCTACCTATACCGTCTTGTAAACATAGCACATTGAACCAAAGAATACAATGGAAACGGATTTTGTCGGCCCCGGCGATGGGGGTGTCGCTGACTTTTGCTTTTGCTCCTTACGGATACGCATACGCCGCATTTCCCGCACTAATGTTTTTATACCGAAGCTGGACGGTATGCTCTTTAGGACAAGCCGCTTTTTTAGCTTATTTATTTGGGTTAGGTTTCTTCGGGACCGGAATCTGGTGGGTCTATATCAGCATGCATGACTTTGGCGGCGCGGATCCCATGAGCGCCTGCTTACTGACTTTGCTACTGGTCGGCGTCTGGGCGTTGTTTCCGGCCATGACAGCCCTGTTCGGCGCAAAAGCAGTCAGGTCGGCCGCCGTTTGGGCAAGAATTTCCTGCGCAGCCTTAACCTGGGTGACCGTCGAATATATCCGCGGCTATTGGTTGCTAAACGGTTTTCCCTGGCTACAGATAGCTTACAGCCAGCTAGAAACGCCTTTAGCGGGATACGCGCCGCTGTTCGGCGTCTACGGCGTCGGCTTTTTATTGGCGGCGTCCGCGTTTACCCTAGCAGAGCTTTTATCCGCGAAACTGCCTGTCAAGCAAGCGGTTGTGTTTTTATTACTCTGCTCCGGCATGGGCGGGATACTGAAAACCGTCGCCTGGACGCGGATTAGCGGCCCCCCCGTCAAAATTACGCTTATCCAAGGTAATATCAGCCAGGAACAAAAATGGCTGCCGGAACAAAAAATGCAATCCCTGGACATCTATCGGACGCTTACCGAACAGAATTGGCGGGATACGCAAGTCATCATTTGGCCGGAAAGCGCTATTCCTGCATTTTATGAGGAAGTGAAACCGTTTTACTTGACGCCGTTAACCGCCGAAGCGATAAGACATAATGTCGATTTAGTCGTCAGTTTGCCCAGTAGCGGCGCGGGTATGGATTATTTTAACAGCGTATTGGTTTTAGGCGCGCGCGAAAGCTTTTATCATAAATCGCACTTGTTGCCGTTTGGCGAATATTTACCCTTACAACCTTTATCGGGTTGGATACTGGATAGCCTCCAGATTCCATTGGGCAGTTTTACCGCCGGGGCGGAACAGCAAACATTATTGACCGCCGGCGGCTATGCGTTCGTTACTACAATATGTTACGAAGACGCTTTTGGTGAACTGGTCAGCCGGCAAATCGCCGATGCCGCTTATATCGTAAACGTGACTAACGACGCCTGGTTCGGTCATTCCTCGGAAGCCTACCAGCACATGCAGATGGCGCAAATGCGGGCTTTGGAGAACGGCCGCTATCTGGCGCGGGCGACAAACACCGGCATTACCGGATTTATAGCGCCTGACGGCTCCATTTTAAAACAAGCGCCGATGTTTACACGCACGGCTTTGACGGAAACCATAATGCCGATGACTGGCGTTACGCCATATGCGCAACTAGGCGACAGCGGCGTTTTCGCAATATTACTGGTTTCCGTTCTGGGAGTCCGCCAATTTAATTTCCGGCGTAAGCAGATCGATCCGATTAAATATTATACGGCTGAGCAATCCAGTCTCTCAGCACGGCCTCATCCCGTTCGGGCAAATAGGCGAAGTCATTAGACAGATCGCGGTAAACCGATTCGGCGCTATGCGTAGACACCAGCTTGCCTTTAACCATATAGAAAAACCAAGCGAAAGGATAACCGGCATGCCGGTCAAAGCGAGTCAGTATATTACTTAACGACGCGCCTTTTTTCCCGGCAAAATCTTCCAGATGCGGCAAATTTGTTATATGAGTATTGATCAGCTCGACATTGACAATTTGTTCGCCGAAGCGGCCGATGTGACGATAAGGTTTGATAATCCAGTCTTTGGACATACGAAACTTTTGGCCGGCGCTACTGCGGTTCCAGTCGTCTATAAAACGCTGCACCGGATGCTCCACCGGATGATGTTCATTAATAACTTCCATAAAAATTTTGACATCGGTTTTGCGCCGATAAGTGTAGCGAGAGTGGCCCAAACCAAAACTTTCAATACAGCAAGGTTGTAGCGGATCGATAAACTCTTCCAGATCTTCCGGCGGATTATTTTCATCCACCATCATCCGGTCGGTAACCTCATGAGTTTTATCTATTTCTATCAGGGTGAAGTCTTCAGCGCGCGAACCGGTTTGCACTACAAAAAACAAGGTTTTTCCGGTCTGTTTGCTGGCGATTAATTTTTGTTCCAACGTATAATCAATAAGCGTTTGCAAATTTTGGCCGCATTCCAGGAAAGTGCGTTCGACCCATTCGATTATATCGTTGGCGATACGTTTGCCGTTCATATCGACTACACCGCCCAGTTTATACCATTCATCGCCTGTGTATGCATGATATATAGGATAATCGGGCGTCAAAGCTTGGAGTTTTTGCAATAAAACATCATCCGTTTGTCCGGGAATAATTTTTTTACAGCATTCGGTAATGGCTTGTCCGGCCAGTTTGAGTTTCGACTCAGTCATGTTCCAGATCTGTTGAAGCGGTTAAGTTAAAACGTTGCCGGGCCAGTTCGCGCACATCGGGCTCCGGATCGTCCAGCAGGCTGCTTAACTGATCCGGGTCGACTTTTAACGCGGCGGTATATCTTACCAGCCAATCGCTGTCGTGCAACAACAGCACCGCATCTTCCGAGGGCATGCGTTCGGCGACAATACGGCGGACATCGGCGTTGCTATCGTCCGCCATCAGCCCTAAACTGACTTCCGGCAGGCGCGCGGCGGTACATTTGCGCACTTGCAAGTCTTCGTCTTTGATAAACCGGAACAACCTTCCGGGCGGCAGACGTTTGGCGACCGTCAAACGCACAATATAATCCGTATCATTGGCTAGCCGTTCCAGATAGTGCGGATCGATACGGTCGGCAACGGTCATCCTCACGTCCCGATCAGGGTCGTTCAGCAAGCATTCCAATTGATCTATCGGTAAACGATAAGCGACAGCCCGCCGGACGACTTCATCTTCATCATGGATAAGTTCGTTGAGTAGATTCTGAGGAGCATAACGCACTGCGATCGCTCTACGCTCCCAAAACTTGTCATACAGATAATTTACAGCATAGGCCGGATTGATTCTAAAGAAACGGTCGATCTGACGGCCGCTTTCGATAAACACGCAAATATCGCCGGGCATGCAGCGTCCGTTAATTAGAGTTTTATTGCGATACGGACATAAACTGCAATCGGCTACAGGTAGCGTAACGGGGCGTTGCTGACCGCTCATTTAAATCGCCTATTCGGGTATGATTTCAGCAATAACAATACCGGTAGCGTGTTCGTAATTCCTGGTCAGGCACAGACAATGTTCGCGGCCGTCGACAAGATATAAATTAAACGTCGGATATTTCAGCAGCGGTTCGTGATTAGGAATATCGTCGTCCATGCAATAGGTAAAATGAATACCCGGATATTCGGCTCTTACAGTGCCGATCAACGTTTCGTTCAACGGTAAATCGGATATTTTAGCGGCGATACCTTGCAGCATCTCTGGATTGATCATAATGTCATTTCCGGCTTGATCTAAAATTTAAGCGCCAAGTTATTCAAGTTATAACCGGCAAGCGATGACCCGGCATCCGTGCCGGGCTCAACTCTATGTATAACAGTAAATTAGGCTACCAAAGGTAAAATACAATTATCTATCGGGCAGACTTTAACGCATTGCGGCTCGTCGTAGTCGCCGTTACACTCGGTGCAGGTTTTTTTACTGATTTCAAAAACCACCGCCCCTTCTTTGATCGAATCGGTTGGGCAAACCGGTTTGCAATCACCGCAAGAAATACATTCCTCGGCAACAATATATAGCGACATGCAAAATCTCCAAATTTATAAACGTTTCGCCTGTAAAGTTATGGGCAGTTTCGGCGGGGTGTCGACAACTTCAAAATGATAACGCGAACCGTCGCCAAGTACAACTTCGCCGCCCCATTTATCCGGACTATCGAATTCCAGTGATTCAATAGTCTCTTCCAAATCTTTTTTGGCGACATAAAACAATAATTTACCATCTTCACGTTTTCTCAACATTACGCTGGGCATCAATTTTCTCCATGCAAGTGAGTGCGGGGGAATGTTTCCATCCCCCCGCACTCATGATAGTTAACTAGCGAATCAAATCGTAGTTGTAATCGGTAGTACCCATACCGCGGGTATTATTATCCAGCTCTTCCAATACCGCGTTAACCAGCGTAGTCAACATATACATGGCGCCTTCATAACCCAGGGTGGTCATACGGTGTAAATGATGACGGTCGAAAATCGGAAAACCGATACGGATAATCGGCACATCATATTCCTTGCCTTTGTAGACCAAATCGCGCTGAATAAATTTGGCGTAAGAATTGCCGATCATGAAATCCGGTTTATTGGTAAACATCAAGGAACGGAAATGCCACAAATCCTTACCTACATGTACAGTAGCATTTTGACCGTAATGCGAGGCTTTCAAAATTTCTTCGCAAGCTTTTTTCCAACGTTTATTAGCGCTGTTCACCAATACGTCAGTCACTTCCGCGCCCAGTTCCAACAGGAATTTAGTCATACCCAGCGCAAAATCGGCATCGCCGTACAGCGCGAATTTCTTACCATGCAGCCAGGCATGCGAGTCGGTCATCATATCGACCAAGCGGCCACGTTCGACTTCCAACGAGCGTGGAATCGGTTTACCGCTGATTTCAGACACTTTCATCAGCAGATTATCCGTCCACTCAAGACCCATTGGGATTTCCAATTTGGGTACATCGTGTTTCCAGGTGGTTTGGACATACTTTTTGGTTTTTTCCAATTGCCAAGGTTGCAGCAAAATCGTATCGAGCGCATTCGGCGCGTCTTTGACTTCATCCATCGTCGTGCCGCCGGCATACATGCGGAACTCGCCGTCAGCCGGGGTATCCAGAACTTCGGTCGGATCGCTCAGCAAGGAATAATCCACGCCCATTTCTTTCATCATGCGGTGAATGACGCGGAAATTACCCAAATAAGTTTCAAAACCAGGTACGAAATTGATTTTATTGTTAGAGCCCACTTCCTTACCTTCCATGTAATTCAACGTGAAATAGCGGGCTATGCCTTCAAACATATTGTCCCAGCCGGTCGTATGACTGCCGACAAAGCTTGGGGTATGAGCATACGGCACGGGATAATCCTGATCGATATGCCCTTCTTTTTTTGCATTGTTAATAAATGCATTTAAATCGTCGCCGATCACTTCCGCCATACAGGTCGTGGAGACGGCTATCATGGCCGGTTGATACAATGCTTTAGCATTTTCCAGACCGGCAAACATATTTTTCTGGCCGCCGAACACCGCGGCGTCTTCAGTCATCGAATCGGAAACGCAAGAAATCGGTTCTTTAAAATGCCGGTTGAAATAAGTACGGAAATAAGCAACGCAACCTTGCGAACCATGCACATACGGCATGGTTTTCTCGAACCCTAGCGCACAAAGCACAGCCCCAAGAGGTTGGCAAGCTTTAGCCGGATTGACGGTCAACGCTTCGCGGTTAAAGTTCAGTTCTTTATACTCTTGAGTCGTCGTCCATTGATAAATTTCATCAATGACTTCTTGAGGATGGCGTTCTTCATAATTCGCCTGTTTATTGGCCAGATTATCCTTGTATTCGTCAGTACGGAATAATGGATAACTGGGTTGGATATTGTCGACTTGTTGGCTCATTTTAATCTCCTGACGCGCCACTAATCCGTGGACTACGTATTAAGGAAAGGTAAGGCAAGAACGGGCTGCGCTTAAGCCGGTCCGATCTAGATTAATTCAGGATCAGGCTAGACTTTTACATCTAGCCTCAAACCTAACCGGATGCTTGATTAGGCAACCGCTTTAACAGGTTCACTCTGTTCGGCGCTAGTTTTCCATGGCGCCTTAATTTGTTTCCAGCATGGATTATTAAGCGTCATATCCATATCGCGGGCGAAGATGGCGAAGCCGTCATAGCCGTGATAAGGGCCGGAATAATCCCAGGAGTGCATTTGCCGGAACGGCACACCCATTTTTTGGAATATATATTTTTCCTTAACGCCGGAACCGACCAGATCAGGTTTGACCCTTTTCACGAATTCTTCGAATTCGTAGCCGGTCACATCGTCATAAAGCAGGGTAGCGTTACCCATTTCTTTAATTGTACGATCGTAATCGTCGTTATGGCCGAACTCATAACCGGTGCCGA
>JBEKBU010000032.1:0-38284 GCA_050015235.1 Methylomonas sp.
CCAATGTTGCATGCGCTCCAGGTCATCGACTTTAAATGCGTGACGTATCGCCGCTTTCAGGGCTTCCACGCCCTGGCCTAATACCGCCGGGCCAGTGTGTTGCTTGCGCCGATTGCCGGTGATGCGCGAATAAATGCTGTAATCCCCTTTCTTGTCAATGACCCGGCGATCCTTGACCATGCCGCCTTCCGGAAAAATGATGACTTTGCGGCCGCGCAGGATTTGTCCGGCGAGCATCGCGAACAAACGCGGATGATCATGCGGAAAAACGCCGACCTGTTGCAGATAATCGGACAGCACGCCTTCCTTGAAGAATTCGCCCGAGGCTATCGCACAACTGTAAGCGCCGGTTTTCTCGAAAATCAAAAATTGGGGGATAAAGGTTTCGAAACGGGAGAAATGATTGAACAGAAAAATATCGCCTTGCAGCATTTGCGTGTCGGCATGCAACGCAAACCTAACGCTGAGCAGATTTTTGACGGCGCGGAACAGTTTAACCGAGCGGTTGTAAACCACCGTGTCTATATCGGGCCAATCTTCAGGATAAGTCGTCTCTTTCATGGCGGCCCTCTTGTTTGAAGGTTGAAAACTGAACACAAACCCGGAGTGTGACGTGATCGGATTGCCTATGAAACGGTTAGACTTTAACTTAACGGCATTGACCAATTTGCAGGCAGCGGTCGATTTCATTGTTCGTTGTCGCGCTATCCCAGTTCAATTCGCCGGCGATTCCAGCCGCCAGATTACGCAAATCGTCCACAGTCAATTTTGCCAAAATCATTAACGGCATCCGCCGCCGGAGTAAATCGTCCAGATGCACCACCATTTCATTAGCCGCGCAAAACGCCAGTTCCGCCTTTATAAACGGCGCGGAGGGTATAATGCGTTTACTCAACCGCGGGTTCTCCGCAATATTTCCGAAAATCGACTCGACGCGTATGCCGTGCCGCCGGAGCAGCCACAAACTAGCCTCCTCATCCACCCCCAATTGCCTGGCTTTTTCCGATTCGACACTTGCCCATTGCCGATAGTTCATGGGCGCCCAAGGGAAAGGTCTGGCGTTGGTTTGACTGGGCGCGTCATTACCGACTTGTTCACAAAGCTTATCAATGATGTGGGCCGCGTCGGCACGCGCCGAGGTAATTTTCCCGCCAATGGAGGTTAAAAAGCCGTTGTCCGATTGTTTTAACGCCCAATCGCGGCTTATGGCGGATGGCGTTTTATGGCTGCTTGGTTGTAATACTCGCAAGCCGGCAAAACGGCCGATAATATCGCGTTCCGTCCACTGTACCGTCTTGAGCGCACGGTTGGCTTCACTAAGCAGATAATCGACTTCTTCCGCGTCTACGCATACCCGATCGATGTCTCCGTTATAATCGCTATCGGTTGTACCTAATAATGTTAGACCGTACCAGGGCATGATGAAAAACACTCTGCCATCTGATTTTGCCGTCAGCAGCAACGCCTCATCGCCAAGTAGTTTGGGCAAGACTAAATGTACCCCCTTGGTTAGCCGCCGCTCGGATGCAGCCAGCCATGGACCGGTTGTGCCGATGACATGGCGAGTGGCGACTTCGGCTTCAGCGCCGTTGACCAATTCCAGCAGTTTGACGGCGTTAATATGACCTTGTTGTTCGCGGATTCCGCTCAGTTTGCAGTAATTCAGACACACTGCGCCCGCTTGCTGGGCTCCGTCGATTAATTCGAGAACCAGACGCGCATCATCGGTTTGCGCATCCAGATAGCTAAATCCGCAGGTCAGGAATTTAGAATCGAGACAGGGATAACGTTGTAAAAATGCGGCTTTGGCATAATATCGATGCGCTTCTGCGGAATGCACCATACCCGCCAGCAGGTCGTAAATGAAAAGACCGGCTTTAAGGCGCATCCTGCCCAGACGGCTATCCCGATAAACCGGAATGCCGAAGCGTAACGGCCAGACACGGTGAGGGGCGGCTTGTAACAACATTTGCCGTTCCCGCAAAGATTTTCTGACCAGACTAAAGTCAAACATCTCCAGATATCGCAAACCGCCATGAATCAACTTGCTGGAGGCCGATGAAGCGGCGCCGGCCCAGTCGCCCTGCTCAACCAGCGCGACTTTCAGTCCGCGCAAAGCGGCGTCGTACGCACACCATGCGCCATAAATGCCGCCGCCGCAAATCACCGCGTCGAACCGGCCGGAAAGACGATTAAAATCGCGCGGCATCATGGCCGCAATCTCTGGGCTAGCGGCGGGTCGCCCGTGCTTAGAATACAGACGATGAGGTCAAACGCTTTACGGATTTCCAAGCCTATCATTTCCAACGTTGGCCTGATTTTCTCCTGTCGCCGCTGCTTTGACTCCCAATCGCGGTCATTAACTTCTATATTCAAGACGCCATGTACTCGATAACGGGCCAAAAATGCTTCGAGTCCCATCAAAGCGAAAGATTCAGTTAAGATTTCCCGCATGCAACTTTTCCTTATATTATTTTATGCTGAATTTTAAAGGAGACCTGTCCATGGGCTGCTGTGACGATCCAACCGAACCGCAAAAAATTAACCGGCGGGATTTAATCCGCGCGCAAGAAGATTACGGTAATTTAGTACGAGATCTTTTTACCGAAGACCCCGAAACAGTGATTATGAAGTTACTGGACGACTCTAATAGATATTTACGGGAACTTGCGGCGCTCAGAGCGCATTATCCGGCTGTCAGGCTGCGCGCGATTGGTCTTTTGGACGGCGATAGCGTATCGGTTCTAAAACGGATTATTGACAAGCAAGCGGACGCAACAATGGCTAAAGCTGCATTGGCGCGGCTTGAATACGTCAAAGATGGGCATGCAAATTAAATTTCATGCCAAACATTATGCATATTTTCCGCTGTGAAAATAACTCGTTTGAAGATATACACCGGTTAGTTATAATTTTGAGCGAAAACCCAGGGTAGATTTTAATTCAGGTAGCGGCTAGTTGTCTTTGTGCATTTCTACATAATAAATCGAATTGTTATATGTTCAAATATCTGAATCGGATTTAAACTCAATCGGCGCATCTTCACCAACAAACACCGGCTTTTTGCCATCCCAAAACACAACATAATGCCCAAGACGGCGTTTATGCTCAAGTGTATTGGCGACGGCTAAACGCAAACTATCTAGAACTGCCTGGGTTTTAGAGTCGACTATCGGTGTAATTGGCATAGTCATGATTTAGCTGCTTGTTGTAATAATTCAAAAAACTCAGTATGGTATATTATTCGTTCCGCGCCATTTTGGCAAAAAACCAGTTCGGCGAATTCCCCATAATTCATGAAACAAAGGGTTTCGTCAACTTGTGGCGCAAACAAATGGAAAAGATTATGCAGGCTACGAGGAAATCGGCGAATAATATCGTTTTCCGGAATATTGTGACCACCGTGCGAAACCCGCTCAGCGACACGTAATCTGGAAATATCGGCGCTGGGCAAAGCCAGATAGGTTAATTCCACTTGCCAGCCATCCGCCTGCAAACGCCGAATCAATTGGATATAGCTTCGCCCGGCAAGCGTAGTTTCAAAAGCGAAATCCTGCCTTTTGACAATGCATTCCTCTATTTCTCGCAAAAACAGTCTACTTGCCATCGTTAGATATTGTTCCGGGGCAAGAGGCGACAACCCGGCTGCAATCAAATCGGCATTAATAAAGCGTCGGCAATGCGCCACATTAGGCAAAAATTCCAGTGCAAAAGTTGTCTTGCCTGCGCCATTCGGTCCGGCGATAATCCAGCAGGTGGGCATAATATTATTGTTATAAATGTTTGTATCGTATTTTACCCTATTCGCCTTCCGACCACCCTTAGGCAGCGGCAATTATTTGCAAATCGTCGCCAATGAAAATTGGCTGCTGGCGCTAGCGGCTTTCGCGGCTATCCTGGCTTTGATGATCGGCTTTTTACGGTTTATGCGCAAAAATCCGACCGTTAGCTGACCACATTGGCGGTTGGCGCCGGGAAGCTGACCATACCTTGAAATTCGCTATACAACAATCACCTAGGCTGATAAGCATCCAGCAATATCTCCCAGGCGCTCCGCCCTTGCGAAGATAAAGCTTGCGCCTGTTCGACGGCTAAACCAAGGCCATGCCCCGCCCCTATGCCTTCAAATCGCCAACCGTCCGGTTCGGCTACCGGAAGGATGGCGTCCGGGCAGGACGGCAGCCGCAACCGGTTGCGGAATAGTTCGCAATCCAGTACTTCTTCACTGTCCGGATAGTAAAGGTGTATCAAGCGCTCGCCGTTTTTGCGCCGCTCGCGGCGGATTTCCAAAATGCCGGGTTCGGACAGCGTCGCCGCTAGTTCGCCTGACGATAAACGCCTCTGCCAGCTCTGTTTGCCGCCTTTGGCGAACGGCAGCCAGTCCAGGCCTTGTTTCGCCGCCAGTTGCTCCAGTTTGCCCAACAGTCGCGCATCGATTTTTTCACGATTAATTTCCGCTTTATCCGGCGCCTGCCCCATGAACACCATGCAATGCGTGCTGTCGCAGAGTCCGCCGCCCGGATGGCGCCGGCCGGCATGGGCGGCGTTCCAGGCTATCACGGCTTGCAGCGCGCTTAAGGCGCCGCCGGTCAGATTTTGCGCTTCGGCGTCGATCACCGCTTCCACATAAGACTGCATATCGGTTTCCAACATGATCCCGGCCCCGGCGTTCTTATAAAGTACGCCGTCCACCCGCCGCTCCGAACGGCTGCCCTTGGCGTTGGAAACAATACGGTAAGCGCCGCACAGCGTATAACGGCTGTGCTCGTTGACCAGTTCCGGGCATTCGGGCCGCGCCTCCCAACTGTCGGCGGGAGTAAGCGACAATAGGCGCACCCAGGCGACGGCGTACGCCGGCGGGTAGCTGGCCAGCCATTTTCTTAACCAGGCGGCGGCGGTAGGCAGCAGCGCCGCGCCGCGTACGCCGCTCTGACGGAAAACCGCCAGATAAATCGGATGCTCCAGCGGCCAGAGCACCGCTAAATGCCCGGCCAGCATCCGGCCGTTAGCGTCGCTGGCGGAGCCGGTTTTACTAAGGGCGTGGATAGTCCGCAAAATTTGTAAATCGGCGGCCGATTGCCCGGCCAGCGTCGTTTCCGGCATTAGCCCGTTTTCGCTTAAGCCTTGAAAATAGTCCGGTTTGTACTGCAAGGCCGCGCGCAATGTTAAAGCCAGTTCCGGCAGACTGGCCAGCAATGGATATACGCCGTCGGCGCCGCGTTCGCCCAAATAGGCGCGCCAGTCTTGCTCGGATTGCGGTTGCCGCTTGAACGACGGCGGCGGCGAAATCGGCGTTAAAAAACGATGATAAAGATCAATTTGCAACTGGGCGCGGCGCCGCAGCAAGGCGGCGGTATCGCTAGCGGCCAGCTCCCGCCCCAACGCCGCCGGGTTAACGTCGGTTAAAGCCGCCGCATAAGGGATTTTCAGCAGCGAACCGGGCGGCAAACGCCCCTGGCGGTCGCCGCCGGCTTCCAGTATCCGCCCGGAGGGCAGACTCATCAGGACAAAACCGCCGCCGTTACGGTTTAGCGCCGCGCCCAATATTTGCGTCAATTGCGGCGATTGCGCGCATGGCCGCGGCGGCCAGCCGTATCTGGCCACCAGCATTTGCAGGGTGCGGTAATGATTGCTTTCCAATGCGGCGTCCTGCTGTATGCGTTCTTTAAGCGCCCGCAGCTGATTTTCGTCCGGTTGCGCTTCCGGCGGCGACGCAGCCAATTCGCCGCTGAATTGCATTGCCGCCGCCTCCAGCGCCCAAATCGGCACAGGCGTGGCGCAACTGCGGTATGCCGCTTCATGCAGCAATTCATGGCGTAAATAGACGGCGGCGTCCAGCCCGCCTTGCGGCTGGGCGCGCAAAAAAATGCTGCCGGGCCGCCAGCCGGCGGCGTGACGGGCGCTGAATTCGCCCTCGGTCAGCGCCGGGAATACTTTGACCGGTTCGTCGGCAGTGGGAATGCGGTAACCTTGCGCGGCCAGTTCGGCGAGCGCCTGCGCGCCGGCGTCCAGCAATGCGCCCTGCCCGGTCAGCACGCCGAACAACAAAATCCCGGCGCCTATAGCCATCGCCCGGCAATTAAGGTTATTTAACCGCGGCGATCGACGCGGCGGCGGTATTGCCCTGCACTGCTTCGTTATACATGTCGAAGCCGCGCGCCGGCGGTGTAGCGGCTTTGCCGGCGCGCGCCAGGCGCAAAACTTGGTAAAGTTTTAATTCGCCGCCCGGCTTCAGGTTCGCCACCCGCACGATGCGGTCCGGATAACGCAGGGTTTGCTTGATCGCGCTCCAGTAATTTTCTTCTTGCGCTTGGATTTTAGCATCCGCAAGATAAACGCCGTCATTTTCCATGCTTTCCGCCAGCGCCGGTACGCCGTCCTCTATTACGACAAAATCGCTGACCTGTTGGCTGGGATTGTTCACCGGCGCCCGTTTGACCAGCAATTGGCTGACGATCATGTCGCCTACTTTCAACTCCTGATTAATATCGAGCGCGGCGGCGCCGGCGGCGGTGATTTTAAAATAGCCGCGGTTCAGCTCCAGCCCTTCGGCGCGCGGCGTTACGTCGGCATAAGGAGTGGAAACGCTTAATGTAGCGGCGGCGGCTTCGTCCGCCTTAAGTTCCGACAGGCTGATAGCGTGCAAATCGACCGGCTGATCGAAACCTGAAAACTCGCCGATATAACCGCCCGGTATCGCGGTGAGCCTGCCTAGCGCCACGCCGTTTTTGGCGGTCGCCAGTCTGTTGCTCTGGTTCGGTTTGGCTTTTTTAGCTTCTTCGGCCTCCCGCAACCAAATTTGGCGGGTATTGAAGATCACCTGGGCGGTATCGTAAGTTGAAGTCCAGTAACCGTTACGCTGGCTTTTCAGCAAATATTGTTTCAGCTTTGTTTCGGTATCGTGGCTAAGGCCATGGGTTTGCTCCAGCACGTCCAGGCCGGCGGACAACAGACTGGGCAAACCGGGGTTGAAGCCCATTTGATTATAAAACTCGCCGCTAGCGGCCGGATAGTTGTCTAAATCGATCGCTTCCAGATTTTGGCGCAAACGCATGCTTAAATCCTTCAGCAAATCGTTATAATCCTTATAGCCTTGCAGTGCGGCAAACGCCTTGTTGATAGGATGCCATTTATTATTTTGATATTTCAACAGCATATGCAAAGCGGCTATTAAATCATAACTGGAGGCGTTCGCCGTGCGGGCGGTACGCGTAATAAAATCGGCTTCCTTGCGCCAGTCTATGCCGAAAACGCTCAGTTGCGCATAAGCGTCCAGCACCAGATTGTCCAAGGGGCCGGATTGATATTGCTGGCCCTGCTGCGTCAGCCAGTCGCTAGCCTGATTGTAAACCTTGTTGACGCCTTCGATATTCAATTGCTGGGCGTATTGCAGCGTATGCATGGCGATTAAAGTTACCGGCAGACTGGCGGCGCTTTCGCCCGGCCACAGGCTGAAACCGCCGTCGGCTTTTTGATTGGCTTTTAACTTGCGTATGCCCTGCACGGCGTTGTTTTGCGCCCGTTTCAGGCTATCGGCCAGCGGCCCCAATTGCTGTTCGGTTAGTCCGGCGTGTTGCGCCAAATCCAGTAAGGCCAGATTCGGTAATATGCTGTGCGCCAATTGTTCGGTACAACCGTAAGGATATTGCGCCAGATAAGCCGCCGATTGCAACGCCGCCCCCAGCAAGCCGGTAGTGATGCGCACCGTCAGCTTGTCCGGGACGGCCGAGTCCGGATAATCGAACCGCATGCCGTTCGCATCGGTCCGGGCGCTCAGCATCTGCGGCAAGGCGGCCGCTTGCAGCGGTATCTCGAATTCGTCCGCCCCCCCAACCCTGACCCCGGCGGGCGCGCTTAAAGCGACCCTAACGCCGGCTACGCCTTGCGCCTGTTTGGCGTTGATCCGTAACGGCCACAACTGTTCGCCTTTGGCTGCTAACGAAAACGTCTTTTCCGGCTCGCCCTCTTGCAAAACCAGCGCTTCCGGCAATCCGGCCTTGGCTTGCAGGGTCACCGGTTTATCGAGCTGATTATTTAGTTTGACCGCTAATTCAACTTCATCGCCTGCCCTTAAAAACCGCGGACTGATGACATCGACCGCCACATCGGCGACAGTACGGAACTGGCCGGTATTTTCGCCGAGACGGCCGTTTTTATCCGCCGCCGCCGCCGTGATCAGCCACTCGGTAATATTGGCCGGCATATCCACCGTTACGGTAACGGCGCCGTTGGCGTCGGTGACCAGATGCGGAAACCAGCCGGCGGTGTCGCGCATGGCTTTTTTCGCCAGCTTGCTCTGGCTTTTCAAGGCGCTGAGAGAGAAATTCGGTTTGCGCAGCAAATCGGCGTAACCGTAGCCTTGCAGTTCGTCGGAATAAAAAGTGGCGAGGTTGTTGCGCTGCAACGGATAGAAAAAATCGAATAAACCGGGACGGAATTCGGGTTGTACCGCATACACGGCCTTATCGACGATGGACAAGGCCAGCTCGGTATCCGCCGCCGGGCTGCCGTCGGCGCGTTTGACTTCCAAGCGCAACTGGGTGGGCTTTAAAGGCTCCGCTTCCGCCTGCAACGGCGTGATATCGATTTTAAGGCGTTTTTCCCAGGGCACGATGCGGAAACCCAAGGTCTGTTCCTTGTATTTGCCGCCGGCCAGCGGCACGCTGACGGTATGATAAAACCCCGTACCGAATTCGGGTTTGGCGACCAGTTCGAACCAGGCGCTACGGCCTTTAAGCTCCGTACTTCGATTCTGAAAAATCCGTTGGCCGGCTATCGTTTCCCATACCGGCCCGCTGTTTTGCCGCCCCCAGTCCTTGGGCAATATCGCGAATACCTTGATTTTTTCGCCCGGACTCAGCACCAGCGACGGCGTATACAATTCCAGTTCGTTGCTATCCGTAACCGCTTCGCCTCCCGCGCCGGCCGCTACCAGCACAGCCGGCAGGGAACTGGCCGGATGCGCGAGCGTCCGCCCTTCCAGGCTTTCCAGTTTGGCGACGGCGGTTAAGCGCCCGTAATTTTCCAGCGGCGGTATTTTAAGCCGTTGCCGGCCTTGGCCGTCGCTGGTAAACGCCAGTTTCACCAGATTGCGCCGGGCGCCGCCGGCTTGCTCAAGCGTCACATCCACCACGCCGCCGGCATGCGGGGCCGGATTACCGTTAGCGTAACTGGATTGCAGCAATAGCTCCACGTCTTTGTCGCCGACCGGCGCTACGCTCTTGTTAAACGTCAACGCCGGTTGCGCTTCGGACAACGTGGCGTATATCGTATCGTTCAACACGGCGGTAGCGCCGCTTTGATCCTGAGCTCTGACCATCAGCGTATAAATCCATTCTTGCGGCTGATCGCCGCCGGGCGTCATAGCGGAGCTGGGCGCGGTAAATTCGTATTCGCCGTCGCCGTTGGCGTCGGCTTTGGCGGCGCTATCCCAGGGATTGCTTAAATCGGCGGCGTTACGGGCTTCCAGGGAGCTATATAGCCGTTGCGGCTGGCTGAGCGGCGCGGCCGATTTAATCTGGCCGAAATAGTCGTCGCCCGCCGCCAGCCCGGCGCCGGCTTCCCGCACAAACTCCGGGGTCTCGAATTTTTTCCGGTATAAAAACACTTCAAACTTCAGATCTTGCGGTATGCCGCCGCTATAGCGCTTGGCGCGGAATTTCAGTTTAAACGGCTGGCCGGCGCTAACCGCGGCGCTGTGATCCAGCCACTCCAGATAAAATGTCGGCTTGATATAATCGCGCACCCGGAATTCGCCGCCATAGATTTTTTGCTCGATCTCCGCCAACAACCGGTATAAACCGGGGGCTTGGGCGGAATCCAGCGCAAAACTGCCGGAAAACGAAGCAAAATCGCTCAATTCGGCGCCGGCTTGCAAGCCGGTGGCTTTGCCGTCGGCGCTGATCAGCGAGACATTGGCGCGGCGGGACTTGAATTCCGGCAGCTCCAATTCGCCCTGGCGGCGCGCGCGCACCAGGCCTTTGTAAAAGAAAGTTTCGCCGGGTTTGAATATAGGCCGGTCGGTCATGACGAATACCGAATCGTCGTTGCTCTGCGCCGGTAGGAAATCGGTTGAAGTCAGCGCCGTACGCGCGCCTTGGCCGTCCGCCGCCGGCGCCTCCACGCGCACCAGCAATTTACCGTCCAGTACGCCATCGGGATTTTGAAAACTCAGTTCGCCGCCATTGTCGGTAATTTGCGGCAACTCTCGCCACTGGCCGCGCCCGTCGCGATAGCTTACCCTGGCTTTGGCGACCGGCTGCAAGTCGCGATTCATGACTCTGACCAACAGCTGTTCGCTGGACTGTTTAACCTGCACCGCCAGACTGCTGACTTGTAACAAGCATTGGGCTTCGGCTTTGCCCTGCACCGCCTGCAACAAGTAAACGCCGTCCGGCAAAGGCTCCAGATCGATGGTTCTGACTTTATACTGATTCTCGTCCCAATAACCTGGGCCGAACCACCAGCCCAGGTCGTTTGCGGCTCTGCCGTTATGCTGCAAATCCAGGAAATTTTCGCTGACCACTTTAAAACCGGCCGGCGGCGCGATCAGCAGTTGCTGCGGCGTCCGCGCGAGCGGGTCGCGGGTCAGCGTGACGATGGAATGGCTATAAGGGCTGTTTTTCATGGATTTGCGGAAGTCCACGTCGAGCATGCCGCGCAATAATTGCAGCGGCGATTTAGCCTGATTCAAGCCTTTGGAAAAATAATGCCCCGGATTCAGCTGGCTGACCGGCTGCTCGTAACTGCGGCTGATATTGAACTGGCCGTCCAGAAACCGATCCAGATTATCGGCTTTCAGCACCCGTATCAGCATGGGCTGATCGCCTATCGTATAATCCAGGCGGATTTGCGGCGATTCGGCATTGCTGAAGCTGCGTTCGGCGGTCAGATAAAACGGACTGCCGGCCTGTAACGGACAAGGCAGCGCCAACAACAGCATGAACATGCCGATAATTCCGATCATGGCTTAACCTCGCGGCCTTGCAGCACCACCGCCGCGCCAGCGCCGCCGCCGGCGTAACTGAAGATAGGCAGGCCGGCGAACAACGGCTCGCCTTCCTTACGCATCGCGGCCTTGGCGTTTAAATAATCCAGTTTCCACTGTGGTTCTAGATTCGCATCTCCGGCGGTTTGTTGCGGCGGGCTATCGTCAGAACCGGTCTGTAAATAATTAGGCTTAAAATCGTTCTGATCCTTGTCGTCGGCGCCGCCGCCGGCCAGAAACAGTTCTTTTAACGCTACGCCGGGGTTAAAAAAGGCGAGCAGCCGCGCCTGCGTATAACGCTGTTTCTCGCTGCCGCGCGCCCAATCCAATGGACTCAGGGATTGCAGATTGCAGGCGTCTTGCATGCGGCTCAACAACGTGGCGGAACTGGCGGCCAGGAATACGCTGCCGCCGCCGCATTCCGCGCTTAACGCCGGTTTACGCAAATAGCGGCTATATGCCGGGTTTGCTTGCGGCGTATCCGGATTGGCGATGATAACGCCAATGGCGCCCTGCGGACTGCCCGGCTCGAAATCCCACACCAGCGCCAGACCGCCCGGTTCTTGGCCGACTGCGGCGGCGGGCCCGGCGCCGACCAGATTACGCCAGTCCTGCAAATTGAGATCGGGCGGTAATTTTATGCTGGCGGCCAGACCGGCGAAAGCGTCATGCGGGATAGCCGCCAACACGCCTTCGTAAATTTTGTCATGCAGCGCGGTTTGCCAAGGGCCGCCGGGCAATATCAAGTCGCCGAGGTTGTCATCCTCTAACGTAAAATCCATGTGCGGCCGCCAAACCGGCGCGCCCGTCAACGCCGGCAGCAAATTATCGATAAAGGCTTCGGCGCGGACGACCAGTTGCAACGGCGCACGCCGGCGCTCGGGCTGCTGTTCCGGCGGCGGCAGGCTCTCGATGACATTCAGCAAGGCTTCCAGGCTTTGCGCCAGATAAATGCGCCGCCGATACTCGGTCAGGAACAAACGCTGCATGCCTATTTTCATTTCCAGCAACGGCTCGGTTAGTTTCGGCGTGCTATACCCGTTGGCCGCCAGCAGCCCGGCCATGGCCGGCAACGCCAGCTCGGCGTAATTGCTGGCGTAGCGCGAATAACTGAATACCCAGCCGTGATCGCCGTGCGCCATGTCGTAATGCAGCTCGGCTTGCGCGCCGAGCGCATCGCGCAACAAGCCGCCGAGAAATTCGCCTTGCAAGCCTTCGACGCGAAGCTGCTCCGCCTTGACTTTAAGGCTTTGCAGCAAACCGTAAAACAAGCCCTGGACGAAACGGCTAGCCACCACGCCCCGTACACTAGGCTGCTCCCACCAATCGAGGAAGCGCGCGCCGTCGTTAAAATATAAGCTGAAAGCGATGGGATGTTTTCTGACATACCAGAGCGCGCGTTGCGGGCAATCGGCCGGTCTATTTTTGCTCCCGGCCGCCTGGCTGGGTTGGCGGGTGTCGCCGCCTTGCAAATACTGTTCGTTAGTCGGCTCCCCTTCCCCGGCCCGGCAGCGCTCCTCCTCGGCGGGTAGCGGCGCGTCGTCGGCAATCCTGGAATCCGTGGCGTCCAGATCTTTATCGTCGCTATCACGCAATTTGATGCTTAACTCCAGCATCGGCAAACCGGTTTTAACCATGCGGTGCAACGGGGCGCCATTAGCGCGCGCCGCCGATTGCGGCCCATAATAGTGATAAGCCAGCGCCACGGCCAAACCGGCGAGCAAAACGGAAACGATCGCTATTATCAAGTTTTTTGGGGGCGCAACCGGCTCCATTCGTATACTCCAAGAAAATAGGGGTTCTCGGCGCGGGGTATCCACACCGGATCGGGCGAATCGAACAATTCGGAGACACGCACCACTCGGACTTGGGCTTCGTCGCCCGCGGCGCCGTTGTGATAAATAGCCAGATTATCCGGCCTGGCTGTGGCGAACAGCATTAAATGATAAGGCTCCTGATTATCCAGCGGCTTTTGGTAGACCAGTAGATCGCCGTCTTGCGCCGCCGCCAGTTGCCGGGATTTGTAGCGGAAATTGTAGCCTATCAGCGTTTCGGCGTCGGCGAAAAAGCCGTAGCGAGGCTGATCGCTGTCGATGCCGGTCTGCCAAATCTTGGGATAAAGCGGAAACAGACGCCGCGCCTCATCGGTCAAGCCCGGCAAATTAAGCTTGGCCGGCAGACCCAGTTTAGCGATGCGTTTCGCGTCGCGCGGCTCCAGCGCGGTGCGGTAGGCGAAGCGCACCAGCCCGGCGCAGTCGCGCTGGCGCGGCTCCCACAACGGACTTAATTTCCGCGCTTGCGCCAGGGCGACGCCGGTAACCGCTTGCCGTAGCGCCATTTCATCCTGCGCCGGCAGATAGCCGGCTTCAACGTCATTATAGCGTTTCGGTTCGTGGCTGATATAGTCGCGGATTTCCGGCGGCATGTCTTTTACCGCGTCCTGATCGGGCAGATAAATTTTAGCCGGCTGGCGGTTGCCGACAAACGCCACATACGCCAACGTTCTGGTTTCGCCGGGGCGCGCCAGCGGCTTTTGCACCCGGCGGCGGCTTTCGCTGGGCAGCCCTTCGTCCAGTATGATATCCAGATTAGCCAGCGTGTGCTGTATGGCTCCGCCCGGCCAGTAATTGGCGTCGATGCGGAACACGCCCACCGGCGGAGCCGGATGTACGTACATATACGGCCCGTAACCGGCCTGATCGAAACCGCCCGCATCCGAATTTAAAAAAAACAGCCCGCCGCTGCTGGATTGAGTATCCGCCCAGTACACATGGCTGTTGTCGGGTTCGTAGATATGCAGATCGGTATAGACGGAGTTGGTGTCGCTGGTCAGCACCACCTTAAAAGGAATCGGGCTGATCACCGCATCCACGGTGGTGGACGCCTGCGAGCGTCCGGCGCTGTTGGCGCATTCCGCTATGATGCTGTTTTTGCCCTTGGCGGCCGGAAACAATCTGGAGAACGAGCCGTTATCGTTATGCGCGTAATAGCGAACGCCGTTGATGTTGACGATTATGGGGTCGGCGGCGGCGTCTGAGCACTGCCCTTCCACGGCGAATTGCAGGGCGCTGGTCCAGCCGCCGGCCGGTTTGGACAAGGTGATCAGCGGCGGCTTATCGGCCGCCGCTTGCGGCTGTTGCAGGCCGCGTCTCGCCAGAATATCCGGATCGTCGCTGGGCGTAGCGCCGGCGAAGCCGCATACCGCCAGCGCCAAGCAAACGCTTTTCAGCAAAAGGCTGGCATACGGCGCACGGAAACTCTGCATGGCTTTCTCACTTAAAAAACTTGGGGAAATTTAACAGCATTCCCGGCCAACTACAAGAAGATAATGTAATTATTCAGCGAATTTTATGCTAGCGTCGGCTACCCGGCTTTCGGCGCCGGAGCACAAAGTCTGTAGGGCGGGTTGTAACCCGCCATGGCCGCTTGATCAAATAACGGCTTGGCGGGTTACAACCCGCCCACACAGATTGGCTGGAGCTTTCGCCCGGCCTCCATGCCGGGCTAACCTCCGCCAGGCGCTCCGGCGCCAAAAGCCAAGGTAGTCAGCTATCGGCGAGCTTTATTTTATAAAGTTCATAGGTGGCTGGACAAAAAACGCCATGTATACCTCAAACATAAAATCCATATTTTTTGCATATTTTCATGTAAAAGTGCTTGCAGAACAATAGCGCATCTAAGCCATCGGCAACAAGCAGGTATAGATCATAGCGGCGCGATTAATTAATCAATGGTATCGGGCGCTTAATGGCATTAAATATCAAAACGCATAAACAAATCTATTCAGGCTTATCGATTTGTAAACCCAATATAAAAGATATCAATAAAATTTTAAACTTGGTCATCGAGTGCGCCGAGCACGGCCATTTTACCGATCAGTTTCTTAATATCCGTTTTCAGGCCGGATTAGGCATACAATTTTTTAAGATATTATTTTTTAATCGCCTGACTTTTCCGGGCGAAGCCACTAATAAAGCCGTTATATACGTCGCCAAACATAAAAACGCGATCATGGGATTTTGTTTAATCCGTGAGATTCCCTGTCCTGGGGCGCCGGCGCAGCAAGAACTGTTATTGCTCTGTGTGGACGAGCATTACAGACGCCGCGGCATAGGGCAAAGTTTATTGGAAAAGGCTATTTCAATCTGCGATTTGCGGCAAGCGCTATTTGTTTCCTGTCTGCCTAAATCGCAGGCGATGCTGAAATTATTGAAAAAAATCGGCGCAATCAAGTTGGCCAAACCTGATCCTAAAACGATAAACTTTGTGGCGCCGGAATGTTTTGTCATCGGCAACCGCTCTAACATTGCCGCCATGCCGTCGGTTTGGCCTTATGTTTATTATTCTTGGGGCGAATGAATTTATTTCGGGACGTTGGCTGGGTGAAGTCAAAGCGTTTTCGCCGTGATCAAGAATTCCTCACGTTCTCAACGGCTAGCTTTGCCGCATAGCGGAGCGCTTGCATGATGTCCTCGCGCTCCAAATAAGGGTAGTCGGCAAGCACTTCATCAACACTATGTCCGGCGCCGATCTGTCCTACGATCATACCGACCGTGACCCGCATTCCGCGTATGCACGCTTTGCCCCCCATCACTTCGGGTTGCTGGGTAATACGATTTAGTTGTCTCACAAATGACTCCTTATCGTAACTCATAGTCATACAACATGCTAACCTGATTCCACTTTAAGTTTATAGCGTAAAAAATGCACGGTTTGCAATTGGCTGGCGTCTTCCACGCCCAATAGCCGGCAAGGCGCATCCGCCAGGGCCGGATTGACCGTGGCGTCGCCGGGCGGGTTGACATCCGCCGGCTGAATGCGCACCGCTCCGCCGGCCGGTTTAATGATTTCCAGGCAGTCTACGCCGGTCGCCGCCGGCAGTTTGGCTTGCGCCAGCAAATATTTTAAAAACCGCATATAGTCCGTTAAAACTTGCCCGGCGGACGCCTTAGGATGCTGGGCGATAAATAACGAGCCTTTTTCATCGATGACATAAACCGTTAAGGTTTTGGCGGAGGCGTAATAAAAAACCCGGATTAGGCCGGCTTGGGCGCGCCGATAAAGCAACGGGATAAAACTTTGCTCCAGCACCCAGTCGCCGAATACCACCGGTGTAAACACCGCCTGGGCGGCGCCCAGTTCCCGCAAGAGTTGCTGCTGATTATCCAGCCGCTTGAACTTAACCAGGTTATCTGAAAAAAAACAAAGATAATAGCCGCCGTCCGCCGCAAACAGGTAACGCGGCTTCCGCTCCACGGCGTCGTCGAAACAATCGAGCAATTGTTTAAAAAATTGCTGGATGCGCGCGTTGATGCTTTTCGCTAAAGCCTGCGTATAACAGTGGACTTGCAAACTTTCGGCGCGGCGCGGCGCGGCCGATTTATTAAAGGCTTCCAGCATGCATTCCAGAAATTCAGTAAAACCATTGTATTCCCTGACCCAAACTTCGCCCCAACTGGTAACGGAAATTTTAACGGCCGTCTCCACTAAACTGCCGCCATGCTCTCCATAGCTGAAGGGATCGGAGCGGATGCCGATTACGACGCGCTCATTGGCTTCCCGCGCCTGCCGGCCGGCAAGATTTACCAACAATAATGCGCCGCAAAAGCGGTTAGCCTGCGTGTAAACGCTCAAATCCGGCTCTTTGTCCGGCCGTAGCCTATTTAAAAATTCGCCGATTAAATTCAACAACGCTTGCAGTTCGGTAACATTTAGCGGTAACCGGACGGACGACAGTTTAAATTTATACGAATGCTGGCTGATACCGTTCAAAACCAGCCAGCATATCAATTCGATCAGATTTCCCGATTGCGTAATCTTAGTAGCTACGCCGGCTTCGTGCTCCCGGCATAATTCCCAAACGCTCGCCTCCTCCTCATCTCGGTCATGCTCGCGCAGGATCAAGACGGACGGGGCGTCCTGGATCATGCCGCGCGTGGTCAATACTTCCACTTTGCCCGGCGTCACATCCAGCGCCGCCCGTAGTTTGCGGTTGATCAGTTTTAACTCGGGATGTTCAAGAGGGCCGCGTTCGAGCGTATGGACGCTAGTCAATTTCAGCATCATGCCTAAACAATCCTGTAATTGTTCGCGGATAATTTGATGCTCCATACAAGCTTTTTCCAACATCCAATACTGACGGTTGCCGATATTATCCAGTAAATCGGCCGGCCACCGCCAGCGCTCGGCCATCTCGCGCAGATAACGGCTCCTGAATTGCCGCGTGCCGTCGTCGAGCTCGGATTCCCTGACGCCCATTATTTTCAGATAAAAACATTCCCGCGCCAGATTCAAGTGTTGCGGTTTGTTTAAACCGCGCAAATAACTTTCCACTTGCTGGTAGATGAGCGAATACGGATCAAGACTGTCGACACTGAATTCGCCTTGATAAATCGCCCTTTTCAATTGGCGACTAAGCCACCGCGGTTGCGGATAGCTATCGGCGTAAGACTCCATCAGCCAAAGCTTTAATAAAGATTTATGCGGCGCTTTCAGCGATTTATAAATTTGCCATAGCGCCGCGCTGATAAATTCAGATTCCGGCATCTGCTGCAACCCGCCGAAGTCGATTACAGTCTGTTCGGAAATAAAACGCTTAGCCAACAAATGCCGGACATAATCCGGGTAAGACTGCTCGTATTCGGCCGGCACCAGCCACCAGACCGGATAACGGCCGGCCACATAAATCGCGGTACGGTAAAACTCTTCCAGTAATAGATAATGCTGGGTATCGCCGCTGCTGTCGGCGGAAAGCGGCGCATGGACGCCGCACTTAAACTGGTCGGCGTTTATCAAAAAGAAATGGACTTCGATACGCAAATCCGCGGCCCATTTTTCCACCGCCAGCGCTTTATTTTGCAGCAAAGTCAACGCCTTTGGACTTAAATCGGGTTGGTGGCACAGCCAGATATCGATATCGCTGTGTTTGGAAAACGCGACGCTGCCGACGCTGCCCATCAGAAACAGGCTGTAAATTTGCGCGGCCGGCGAACCGGTCTGATTGTAAACAAAGGTCTTAGCGAACTGCTTGGCGGCCGACAAGGTGGTTTTGTCCGGTTGATAATCGGAGACGCCGGCCGGGGCGCTTAAAGAAACAAAGCCGGGCAGCGCCGGATGATTGACGTGAAACAGCAAAGGCAATAGCTGCAAAAACTCAAGTTGCCTGGGCTGCAAAAAGTTTTGCAGGCGCTGGAGACGCTGCTGATGAAAATATTTGAATCGCTGCACGACGGCGATTAAGTCCTTTTTACTGATTTCTTCGCCGGGCGCGCCTAAGCTAATGGGGGCAAAATGCTGCGTCAAGCGTTTCCTCCCGATAATCCTGTATAAAAATCAGCTGAAATTAATCAGCTTAAAAACTTAATTAAAAACAAGCTATCGTGTCGGAATATGTCGATAGCCGGCAACATTGGCTATGGGGCCGGGAGCTGACCATCCTTGCAGTCAGTAATAGTGGCAATAAATTTATCACCAAAGGCATGCGATCATTATATTGTAGCCATTTTTTGCTTTATGGCGCCATTGCAATTCCAACTTACAATGTTCATTTAACATTTCCAGTGATGATTGCGGCTGGTCAGCTTCGAATGTTGGGCTTCCTTCGTCAGCGCCAACCTACATGTGATCTTTTTTATAAAGGTTGGTTTTGACATCAGGAATTTTTGCCCATCATATCCTTCAGATTGGCGAATGGATTGAACGTGCCGGCCTGAACTTTGCTTTCCGAGGAGCCTTTACCGCCAAAGCGGCTTTGCTCTTCATAGCGCTGGTGTTCGTTGTCGTGGCAATAAACGCAGAGCAGCTCCCAATTACTGCCGTCGGCGGGATTATTGTCGTGATTATGGTCGCGATGATGGACTGTCAGTTCCCGCAGGTTTTTCAGCTCAAACTCACTGGTACAGCGTCCGCACAGCCAGGGATAGAGTTTCAGGGCTTGTTCCCGATAGCCTTTCTCGCGTTCTTCTTTATTACGCCTGGCTTCGGCGACAATTTGCTGAGCTTTGGTCAGAGTCATCGGATTCTCCGGTGTATTAGCCGCCGGTTGCGCTCATATGGCGCAAAATCACCGGCTGTTCGTGGATATTAAAATGGTGTTGTTGCGGTTTTAATTGCATGGCGGCGATTATGGTCTGTTTCAATATCTCCATATCGCCTGGATGCTGGCGGATAACGGTTTTTAAATCCACCGAATCCTCATTGCCCAGGCACAACAGCAAGCGGCCTTCCACCGTCAGCCGCACCCGGTTGCAACTGCCGCAAAAATTGGCGCTGTGCGGAGAAATAAAACCTACCCGCGTCCGGCTGCCCACGACTTGAAAATAATCGGAAGGCCCGCCGCTGAAATCGGGAGCGGCCGTCAGTTCATAACGGTTCTGTAAATCCCGCTTGATCTCGGCGCTGGGGTAATAACCTTCCGCGCGTTGGCGTCCGGACACGTAACCTAAAGGCATTTCTTCGATAAAGCTGATGTCTATGCCGCGCTTGACGGCAAAGGCGACCAAATCGCACACTTCCAGATGATTATGCTGTTTCAGAATCACGGCGTTCAGTTTGACGCCCTCGAAACCGGCCGTACAGGCGGCGTTGACGCCACGCAATACGTGTTCGATATCGCCGGTGCGGGTCATGACTTTAAATTTGGCCGGGTCTAAAGTATCCAGGCTAATATTGACGCGTTTGACGCCGGCGGCTTTGATTTCGTCCGCCAATGGCCCAAATTGCGAACCGTTAGTAGTCATGACCAGTTCATTCAAACCCGGCAGCCGGCCCAGTTGTTGCAGCAAACCCACGACCCCTTGCCGCACCAACGGTTCGCCGCCGGTAATGCGAATCTTGGCGACGCCCAGTTCAACGAAAGCTTGGCAGATAAAATGAATTTCTTCCAGCGTCAAAATTTGCGGGCGCGGCAGAAACGTCATGTTTTCCTTCATGCAATACACACACCGGAAATCACAGCGGTCAGTTACGGATACCCGTAAGTAGTTGACAATTCGGCCAAATCGGTCGACTAATCGGGCAGGCGGTTTGGAATCGGACATAGGCTTAAATAAATGCAAGATAAATTATTATATACGTAATGTTACAAAACCGGAATACGGCGGCTATTGTTTTCAAAAGTATGAAAATATTCGCCCTTCCTTTCTTTTATATCTATAGACAACCGATAGATGCAAGCGGTTCGGCGCGTTTAAGTCCGGACACGGATTTTTCAGGCGCTTAAATTGCTTTTGTTGGTATAATATGTATTATTAGCAGTGGTTGCCGAATATGCCAGTAGTTAGTGAAGCTAAAAGTCGCCGGCCATAGGCTTTTGATTATACAGTCTATCCTTTTATTTTATGATGACCGGCTATTTGTTTATCGCTTTGCTCCCGCGTTCATTCGTCCAAAGGAAATTTTATCATGCAAAAAACCGATGATCGGCCTTGGTGGGTAGTCCTGGCTTTATCGAACATACAAACCCGTAAAACCGCCTTATGGTTAATTTTAAGTAATGTGCTGTTTAGCGCGTACTGTGTGCCGTGGGTGAGTTTATACGGCGATGTCGATTGGGTCGCCCAGGTTTTTTTAATAGAAGACTGGGAATGGTTTTTATTTTCGGCGCCGTTTACCGTATGGTATTGGTTCGGCGTCAAATGGATAGATAAAAATAACGGCTGGCGAATAGCCGATACTGAAAACGCCGGCGTGACGCAATCCGAAAATTGACGGCGCGGTTAACGCTAGCCGCAACGCATTAATCGCGGCTGAAGTCGCTTAAGGCCGATAACTCGCGCTCCAGTAATTCGCTGTCGCCGATATTGAGTTCAACCAGCCTGCGTAAATTGGTAATGCTGTCGATATCGATATTCCGGCAGATAAAACCGGCCCGATCTTTTTCAACATGCACCGCGACGATATCCATGACTATACTGATTTCGTCGCTTAAATTAAAACTAAGCGTACATTGGACTCCAGGCTCCATGGGTAAAGCCTCTTCAAAAGTCAGCAAACAGCCTTTCAAGGAAAGATCGGCGATTTTGCAGACATGAGATTGGCCGGCTATGGCGAGCACGGCGTCCGCTTTGTAGAGTGCGCGTTGAAAGCGGCGTTTTTCTTCGAGTTGACCGCTAAATCCGGGTGCTCTTCAAGCGCCGAAATATAATACCCCAGTTTTCGGCGGGCGATGATCACCACCCCCTCTTCTTCATGGCCTAAACTGGTCAAAGCGTTTTTTAACGGCAATATCCGGCCTATGTGCTCACCGTCCAGATATTGCAAATGCGCGTCGGGCAGTTTATCGCTATCGGCCATTTCTTCCGCGAAACCGAGAAAACTCCGATTCCGGCCGGAATTTCCGTTATAGTTTAAAAAATGCGGTTTGGTGTACAGAATATTGTGTTTACCGATATTGAGAACATCGTTGTTTTCCAGGCAGCACTCCTTCATTTGAGCGCCGTTGATCAGCAAAGGATATTTTTCGTTCATTTGTTTTACTATGCAGAGGCCGTCTTTAATTATGGCCACGGCGTGTACGGGAGCTACCGCCAGACTGTCCAGAACCAAATCGTTGCTTTCATCCCGGCCTATATGAATAACGCCTGATGTGAAAACATTCGCTTGTATGACTTTTTCTTTATAATAAACGCTGAATTTTGCCATTTTTTCTATCAAATAACGGTAACTATTCACCGAGCGATTAAGCTTACAAAGACCTACCGAAAGCCGAATAGCCAGCTATACTATCTTCACTCGCCGATTAGTTACAAATAATGTTAGCTCCAAATCGTAAGACCGCTAGGGCGTCCTTAGGAAATATCACAACAGATTAAGTGTACAGTAGAATCAAGACTTTTTCACCCGCATCCATGACAAACTCTAAGAACAGTTTCGCAGATTGCATATCTCAAAATATTTTCATCAGCGGTATTGATGAAAACGGCGGCAATACCGCTTTGATTTTGACCATGATGGAAATGCTATCCGGCCACGCCGGCAATATCGGGTTTTTTCGGCCTATCATACATACCAATTTTAAGAAAGATCCGTTAATTCAACTCATTAGCGACCGTTATCCGTTAACCCATCCTTACGAAGCCCTGTACGGCTGCACCGGCGAACAGGCTAGCCAGCTATTGGCGGAAGACCATTATGAAGATTTGCTGAAAATCATACTGGCCAAATACCGCGCTCTGAAAGATCAATGCGAGCTGGTGCTGTGCGTGAGTTCCGACTTTCATCACGGCGACTTTGTTTCCGAATTTGAATTTAACGCCGATGTCGCCAATAATCTCGGCTGCGTGATGATGCCGGTTCTACAGGCCAACGAACGGCACAACGACGAGATTCTCGACAATCTGGCGAGCCTGAAACATGCTATACACGAACATGGCTGCAGCCTGCTGTCCACGGTCATTAACCGGGTCGCGCCGCATCAGGTCGAGAGTTTACGGCTTAATTTGAGCCATTCCGCCGACTTTCCGGTTTATGTCATTCCGCGCGAGCCGGGTTTGGAAAAACCGACCATGGGCAATATAGCCGAATCTTTGGCGGCCAGGGTGTTTTCCGGCGACGGCAACGCCATGGGCCGTGAAGTAAACCAATATAAAGTAGCGGCCATGCTGGCGCCCGATTTTCTGGACTATATCGAAGAAGGCGATTTAATCATCACGCCCGGCGACCGCGCCGATATCATTCTCGCCAGCTTTATGACGTATTATTCCAGTCATTATCCGCAAATCGCCGGTTTACTGCTGACCGGGCATCAGGAGCCGGCGCGTCAGATTAAAGCCTTGATCGGCGATAACGAAGGCAAGACGCCGTTCGCCATGCTGGGCGTGGATTGCGATACTTTTAGCGCGGCCATGAAAGTCAGCCAGGTGCAAGGGCGGTTAAACTCGCAAAACGAACGTAAAATCGCCGAAGCGCTGGGTTTTGTGGAAAGCAATATCAACATGGTGGAGCTCAAACACCGGTTATGCGCGCAAAGCTCCAACAAGATTACGCCTTTGATGTTCGAATACGATCTGGTGCAGCGCGCCAAGGCTAAAAAACAGCATATAGTCCTGCCGGAAGGCGATGAAGAACGTATCCTAAGAGCGGCGGAAATATTGCTGTTCCGGGACGTGGTTAAAATTACCCTGTTAGGGAACGAACAGCAGATTCGGCAGAAAATTCAGACGCTGACGTTAAAACTGGACGAGGCGGAAATTATCGATCCGCTCAGTTCGCCGCTCCGCGCCGTATTTGCCGAAACTTATTACCAGGCGCGCAAACATAAAAACATCGTTTATGACACCGCTTACGATTTAATGGCGGATGTCAGTTATTTCGGCACGCTGATGGTGCGCCTCGGCCATGCCGACGGCATGGTTTCCGGCGCGGTGCATTCCACTCAGCATACCATCCGCCCGGCTTTTGAAATTATTAAAACCAAGCCCGGCGTAGCGATAATCTCCAGCGTGTTTTTCATGTGTCTGCAAGACCGGGTGCTGGTATACGGCGACTGCGCCGTTAATCCGAATCCGGATGCCGAGCAACTGGCCGATATCGCCTTAAACGCCGCTGAAACCGCCGAAAAGTTCAATATTATTCCAAAAGTGGCGATGCTATCCTATTCCACGGGCGATTCCGGAAAAGGCGAAGCGGTGGACAAAGTACGCGAGGCGGTAAAAATCGCCAAGACCCGGCGGCCGGATTTAAAACTGGAAGGGCCTATGCAATACGACGCCGCTGTCGATATGGAAGTAGCCCATACCAAATTGCCGGGCAGCGAAGTGGCCGGCCAGGCCAGCGTGTTTATTTTTCCGGATCTCAACACCGGCAATAATACTTACAAAGCCGTGCAACGCTCATCCGGCGCCTTGGCCATAGGCCCGATATTGCAGGGCCTGAACAAACCGGTTAACGATTTAAGCCGCGGCTGCACGATTCCCGATATCGTCAATACCGTGATTATTACAGCCATTCAAGCCCAGGAAGCCAAGTAATTGGCTAGCCCCTTGCCGCGCAAAAATTCAAACAAATGCTGATGCCACAAGTCCATTTCCGGGCCACCGAGGTATTAGGGTTGTTTAGCTTGGCGGTTATTTACGCGTTATTCGGCAAAATTGTTATCGATTTTTTTTCGGAAAATCATGTCGTGTCCATTGTTTGGCCATCCAGTGGCGTCGCTTTAGGGGCCGTTTTATTAGGCGGCGCAAAATTTTGGCCCGGCGTCTGTATCGGAGCCTTTGCCGCCAATATGTTGGCAAGCGACAACTTTTATCTATCGTGCTCTTTGGCTATTGGTAATACTCTGGAAGCACTGATAGCATTCAGGTTGTTGTCGGGCCGAAGTTTCGAATTATCTCTACCCTATGACTACTACCGGCTGTTACGGGCCGGAGCGCTGGCGGTTTTTGCAAACTCGTTTTTCGCATCAATCATGATGTTGCTATCCGGAGCGTCTACAAAAGCCACGTTTTTAGCCAATTGGCTTAATTGGTGGCTGGGCGATGAATTGGGCATCGCCTTGGTTACCCCCCTGATTTTAGTGTGGCGGCGATTGCCCCGCGGTTGGTGGGATAACTATCGTTTTCCCGAAACCATCGGTTTTTTCGGTTTTGCATTTTTAATCGGACAGACGGTGTTTCTGGGCTGGTTTCAAGAAGAACTTGGCCAATATGCCAAAGCTTTTTTTATGTTTGCGCTTGTCGTGTGGGCGGCTTTGCGGTTTGGCAGCCATGGAACGTTATTGATTATTACCGGCACGGCCATGCAAGCCTTATTTGGCGCGGTGCTGCATCACGGGTATTTTGCCCGCGATATCGTAGAAAGCGGACTGATGAATCTGTGGCTATATCTGATTGTATTGTCGGTAGTTGGCGTTACGCTGGCATTAACGCTGGAGGAGCATCGCCGCATGGCGGATTCATTGCTTGAAAGCGACGCGCGCTTGAACGAGGCCCAACATATCGCGCATATTGGCTGTTGGTCTCTTGATTTACGCACGAACGCCTTGAGATGGTCGAAAGAAATTTTTCGCATCTTTGAACTTGATCCAAATCAGTTTAAAGAATCTTATCAATCATTTTTAGAAGCCGTCCATCCGGATGATCGGGAAAAAGTTAATCTAGCCTATACCCAGTCCCTCATCAATCGCACACCCTATAATATCGTGCATCGGCTTTTAATGCCCGACGGCCGGATCAAGTATGTCGAGGAACGCTGCTTAACCCGATATGACGCAAATAATCAAGCATTTTTATCCGTGGGTACCGTGCAGGATGTGACGGCGAACATTTTTTTGGAAAATCAATTACGGAAATTTCAGTTAGCTGTCGAACAAACGCCAGACAGCATCATGATTACCGACACCGATGGCGTTATCGAATATGTCAACGAGACTTGTCTCGATATAACAGGCTATGCAAGAGAGGATTTTTTAGGTAAAACGCCTAGTATTTTGAAATCGGGCCAAACACCTCGCGAAACATATGAAAAACTTTGGGATTCGCTAAGAAAGGGCAACGCCTGGAAAGGTGAGTTCATTAACCGTCGAAAAAACGGAGAGTATTATACCGAACAAGCCTATATAGCGCCCATTAGACAAAGTGACGGCATGATTAGCCATTATTTGGCTATTAGAGTAGATGTTAGCGAGCAAAGAAGAACAGAGTTTGAACTCAACCAATATCGTAACCATTTAGAAGAATTAGTCGCCAAGCGAACGGCCGAGCTTGAAATCGCCAAACAAGTTGCTGAATCGGCCATGAATGCGCGGAGCGTGTTTTTGGCTAATATGAGCCACGAAATTAGAACGCCGTTAAATGCAATATTGGGATTGGCCGAAACGGGAATGAATGCAAGCCAGGGGCGGAAAAGCCATGGCGCCTTTCGTCACATTCTGGATTCCGGCCGGCTTTTACTTTGTGTTGTGAATGACATTCTTGATTTCTCAAAAATTGAAGCCGATAAGCTGATCATAGAAAACAGACCATTCGTATTAGACGGCATGTTGGAAAGGGTTTTGATGATAACCGCGCCTAATGCATACCGGAAAGGCTTGGCTTTTGCCGTGGATTCATCGCTAAACTTACCAAAAACCATTATTGGCGACGAATTACGGCTAAGCCAGATTTTAATCAACTTGATCGCCAATGCGACGAAATTTACCATTCAAGGCGGCTTAAGCCTGTCCATTGACATGATTCTTTCCAATGAAAATCGCTGTTCCGAGCTGTTATTTCATGTCAAGGACTCCGGCATAGGGATAAGCGAAGACCAAATCTCGAAATTGTTTAGGCCATTTGAACAAGCCGATGGCTCTACGGCCCGCCGATTTGGCGGCAGCGGTTTAGGATTAGTCATTAGTCAGCGGTTAGCCAACTTGATGAAAGGGGAAATTGTCGTAAAGAGTAAAGTGAATGAGGGATCGTTGTTTAGTTTACGTCTGCCGCTACCAGAGTGTGTTGATTTATCGGCTTTACCAAGATGCGGCGAACATTTTTGTTTGACCGGCTTTCCAGAACATGAAACATTACCGGTTATAACGGCTTTGCGGAAGGCCGGCGCCGAAGTCAGCGTAAGATTACCGGGCGACTTCGGATTTCCGGCGCAAGGCGGCATACTGGTTTTACCCCTTGAAGCAATAAAAAAGCCGGAGGCGCAATCCTCATTAATTAAAGGCATAGGTAAATGCAAATTGATTTTAGCAACCATAGCCGGCCAGGAAGTCATAATACCCGATGAGTTGAAAGCGCATGTGGTTTTTATCAATAGACCGTTGTCCGCAAGCCGCATCATTGAAGCCGCCTCAACCGTACCTGATAATGAATTCGAACCCCTTTCCATAACTAAGCGTTTACAAAGTTTACGTATACTTGCCGTGGAAGATAACGAAATCAATCAGCTAGTATTGAACGAAATTTTGAGTGTCCAGGAAGGGGCCATTGTAACCCTGGCCGCCGATGGCGTTAAAGCCGTCGAACTTTTGCAAACACGAGGATATTCGGCATTTGACGTCGTTTTAACGGATCTGCAAATGCCCAATATGAATGGTTTCCAATTAGCGGAACAGATTAGTAAAAAAATGCCGGGGTTTCCGGTTATCGCTTTGACCGCGAACTCTATGTCCGATGAGCGAGACCGTTGTTTGGCCGTCGGCATGATGGATTATTTATCTAAACCTATCGATATTGAGCATTTGGTGAATATTCTTAATCCTTATATTCGAAGCCGGAACGATAAATTAGAGCCCCTATCGCACGCCTAAAGAAAAGTTTTTACCGAGTTTATCCGCCCTACCCAGTCTATTTTTTGGCGATACTAGACCAAGCCGCCATCCAAACCTGGGTCTGATAATTATCCTTGGTTTTAGGCAAAGCGCCGCTAATTATCATATCCAGGGTATGTTGAACAATGCCGAAAAAATAACTGTAGGCCAGCAGCGGATCGATATTCCGAATTTCGCCCTCTTTAATCCCGGCTTGAATGATGCGCTTAAGCTTGTTAAACGGAGCCAGTTCAAACAGCGGTGGAGACCCCGGTATAAAGTCCGAGGTTTGCGTGAACAGTAAAAACTGCACGATTTCCGGCGCTTCTTCCACCAATTTGAACAACAAATCCACCACTTCCCGCAATTGTTCGGAAGATTTCCGATTTCTGCGGCGGATATCGTCTATGGAAATACTAAAACTATCGATTATATTATCATGCAAAGCGACGGCAATCGCTTGCTTGGTTTTAAAAAACTGATAGATGACGTTGACGGATTTAACACCGGCAGCTTCTTTGATATCGCTTAAAGAGGTGTTGAAATAACCTTTTTCCGCGAATAGCTTTAAAGCCGCCTGTAAAATATTATCCTGGCCGACGATTTTATCTTGATTTTGATCTAATTCTTGTTCCATGTTTTTCTTTGCAGCTTTACCTGCCGCTTACTCTTGTTAATTACGGTCATATAAAACCGCGTTTATTATTCTCTAAATGTTGAAAAGGCCGCAAGCAAATAATTTACCATCGACCACAAAGTTAAAATCGCCGACAAGTATAACAGCCAAAAACCGATAATGTTAACCGGCAACCCCAATAAATCCTCCCGGTACAACAACAAACTGACTGCCGTCATCTGCGCGGTGGTTTTCCATTTTCCCAGCGGCGAAACTTTAACTTTTGCGCGCTGGCCGATTTCCGCCATCCATTCCCTTAACGAAGCGATCGTTATTTCCCTACCGATAATGACGGCTGCCGGAATAGCCAAATAGGGGCTGCCGTCTTTCTGCACCAGCAACACCAGTACAAACGCCACCATTAATTTATCCGCGACAGGATCGAGAAACGCGCCGAAAGCCGTTTCCTGACTCATTTTCCTGGCCAGAAAACCATCCAGCCAATCCGTAACGCCCGCGAACAGAAAAATAGCGGTGCACGCCAATTCCGAGTATTCCCAGGGCAAGTAAAACACAAACGCCAACAAAGGGATCAGGGCAATACGTAAAAACGTCAAATAGGTGGGTAAGGTAAATTTAACTGCCATCTTGGTGGTGGAAAATATCGTAAATACGTTGTGCTAATTGTCTGCTGATTCCATCAATAGCGGCCAGGGCGTCTACCCCGGCATTGGAAACGCCTTGCAGGCCGCCGAACTGCTTCAACAATAACTGCCGCCTTTTTTGGCCGAGCCCGGCAATATTTTCCAATACCGATTGCGTTGTTACTTTAGCCCGCCGTTGCCGGTGTCCGGTTATCGCAAAACGATGCGCTTCGTCGCGGATATGCTGAATCAGCAATAAAGCGCCGGAACCCGGCGATATAGGCAAAGGATGATCGCAATCAGGCAGAATAATTTTCTCCATCCCGGCTTTCCTGTCCGGTCCTTTCGACACTCCTACTATCATAACATTGTTTACGTCCAATTCATGCAGCGCTGTTTGCGCCGCCCCCACCTGCCCTTTACCGCCATCGATAAACAAGATGTCCGGCGCGGCATGCTCGCCCTGTTTTAACCGTTTAAATCGCCGCAATACGGCCTGATGTATCGCGGCGCAATCATCGCCGCCGCTAATATCCTCGATATTAAACCGCCGGTAGTCCGAGCGCACCGGCCCTTCCCTGTCGAATACCACGCAGGACGCCACGGTTTGCTCGCCCTGCGTATGGCTGATATCAAAACATTCCATCCGCTTGGGTATTTCTTCGCAACCCAGTTCCTGTTGGAGACTGATAAAACGAGCGAATAAACTTTGCTTATCCGCCAATTTGACCTGCAGACTGTTTTCCGCATTGGTCATCGCCAATTGCAGCCATTTTAAGCGTTCGCCGCGGACGTTAGCGGCGATGTTTACTCCGTGCTTGGCTTGAGCGCTTAATACCTCGGACAATAAGCCAGCCTCCGGCAAATCATGACTCACAATTAAATCGTGCGGTATGGTTTTATCCAGATAATATTGACCGATAAATGCCTGCAGGATCACGCCGGCGTCGTTTTGTTCGGCCAGTTTCGGGAAAAACTGGCGATTGCCGAGATTTTGGCCGTTGCGGATAAAGAATACCTGCACGCACGCCACTTCGGCCTGAGCCGCGCAAGCGAGAATATCCACATCGCCTTTTTCGCCTTGCACAAAGTTTTTTTCCAGCACCGCCCGCAACCGGTAAATACGATCGCGATAAGCGGCAGCCTCTTCGAATGCCAGATTCGCCGAGGCGGTTTCCATCTTCGCCACCAGATTATCTATCAGCAATCCGCTCTGCCCCTGTAAAAATAAAATGGTGTTTTCCACATCCAGCCGATATTGTTCCTTACTGACGAAGTCCACGCAAGGCGCGGTGCAGCGTTCGATCTGATATTGCAAACAGGGCCGCGAGCGGGCGTTATAATAACTATCTTCGCATTGGCGCACCGGAAAAATTTTTTGCAGCAGCTTCAAGGTTTCTTTTACCGCGCTGGCGCTCGGATAAGGGCCGAAATATTTGCCTGGACGTTTTTTCGCGCCGCGGTGGAAACTTAATTGCGGAAAATCATGCTGGCTGGAAATATAGATATAAGGATAGGATTTATCGTCCCGCAGGTTAATGTTATACCGGGGTTGATGGCGTTTGATCAATTGGCTTTCCAGCAACAGCGCTTCGCCTTCGGTATGCGTGACGGTCACTTCTATCGCGGCGATTTTCGCCACCATCGCCTGCTGTTTGGGAACAGCGCTTTTACCGCGGAAATAACTGGACACCCGGTTTTTCAGATTTTTAGCCTTACCGATGTAGATAATCTCCGCCTTCCCGTCAAGCATTTTATATACGCCGGGACGCCGCGTCAGATTGTCTAAAAAGGTTTTAAGGTCAAACCTGGTTTCGGTAGTCGTTTCATTCATGGCGCTATCCGCTCAATAGGCGCTTCACTGTGACGAATACTTCATTCAGCATTTCCATGCTCAAGCGCTTGGTTTGCACATTATAGCGACTGCAATGATAAGAACTGACCAGATACTGGCCGCCCGGCAAGCCATACACCCGATGGTGCCCGAAGGGATAAGCCTTGATTTTTAAACCGTAAGCGCGTAACACCGCCTGATGGGCGATATTACCCAGCGCCAGAATCACCGGGTTTGCCGGCAGCGTATTCAGCTCTACGGTCAAATACGCGTTGCAGGCGGCGATTTCCTCGCCGGTAGGTTTATTTTGCGGCGGCAAACATTTCACGGCATTAGTGATACGGCTATTCAGTAACTGTAAACCGTCGTCTTTAGCCGTGGATAGCGGCTGATTGCTGAAACCGGCTTCGAATAACGCCTGATAGAGCAGCAAGCCGGCATAGTCGCCGGTAAACGGCCGGCCGCTGGCGTTTGCGCCATGCATGCCCGGCGCCAGACCCACGACCAGCAAGCGGGCCTCACTGTCGCCGAATGGCGCGACGGGCCGGGCGTGGTAATCCGGATACCGGCGTTTGACTTCATCCAAAAACTCGGCCAGACGAGGACATAGCCGGCACTCGGCGTTAAAACCGCAGGAAACGCTCATTCAGCCAGACAGGCGTCGCCCACGCAAACATTCACTTCAATGGTTATATGGTCAAGCTGGACAAAATTAGCCAGTTTAGCCTTATAGTAGGCGGGCGATTTCGGAAAGCGGGTGACGATGACGATAATAGCCGCCTGATGCGTAGGGCTTAAACGCCAGACATGCAAATCGCTAACCCGGCATTCGCCATCTTCTTCCAGCGCATCCTGTATGGATTGCTTATAGACGACGCCCACGCTCTGATCCAACAACGCCGGACTGGTTTCCCGGATCAAACCCCATGACCAGATTAAAATAATCAGTGCGCCGACAAAGCCCATCACGGCGTCCAGCCAATTAAACCCATAATATTTTCCAGCCAATAACGCGATAATGGCCAGTACCGAAGTTAACGCATCGGCCAGCACATGCATGAAAGCCGCGCGTAAATTATGGTCATGATGTTTGTGGCGTTGATGGTCGTTATGTTGATGTACTTTATCATGATGGCGGTCGCTGTCGTGGTCGTGGCTATAACCATAACGCCCCTCATGCTCGGCGCGGCCGTGTTGATGGCTATCGTGCAGATCGCTGAGCAGCAACGCGCAAAGTAAATTAACCAGCAACCCTATGGACGCCACCAGGATGGCTTCGTCAAACCGGATAAGTTCCGGCCTGGCCAGACGCATGGCCGATTCGCCTATCATCATCAGCGCCACCATCGCCAACGCTATGGAGCTGGCGAACCCGCCCAGATAATTCACTTTCGCCGGACTGAAAGCGAAGGTATGATCCATCGCGTGTACACGGCTGTAACGGTAAGCATACAGGCTGATTATAAAAGCCAATACGTGGGTGGCCATATGCCAGCCGTCCGCCATCAAGGCCATCGAGCCGAATTTGAAGCCGGCGCCGATCTCCACCAGCATGGTGGTGAACGACAACAACAGCACCCATTTGGTGCGCGTTTCGCCGCGCCGGTTAATTTTTACAAAATTATGCGGATGCTGCCAGTTGCTTAATTGATGTTCATGCATGCTCTATCCGGAAAAGCGCGTCTCACTTACTATGTTCGAATAATTCCAACATTTCCTCGCGGTTGATGACTTCTTTCTCTTGCAACAGCTCCGCCAGCTGATCCAGCTTCCGGCGGCGCCCAACCAGGATCTCGCGGGCGCGGCGTTCGGCTTCGTCGATCAACACTCTGATTTCCGCATCGACGATGCGGGAGGTTTCTTCGCTGAAATTCCGCTGTTCGGAAATATCGCCGCCCAGAAATTGTAATTGCTGGCGATGCCCATAAATCAAAGGCCCGAGTTTTTCGCTCATGCCTAAATAACACACCATATTCCGGGCAATTTCGGTGGCTTTTTCCAGATCGTTCTGTGCGCCCGTCGATACCGACTGTAAAGCCAGTTGTTCCGCCACGCGCCCGCCCAGCAGAATAGCCAGTTGATCTTTCAACTCAATTTCGGTGGACAGATATTTTTCCTCCACCGGCAATTGCAGCGTAAAACCCAAGGCCGACACGCCGCGCGGAATAATGGATATTTTATGCACCGGTTGGCCCGTGCCGACATTTTCCGCCACCAAGGCGTGGCCGGCTTCATGGAAAGCCACGCGGCGCTTTTCCTCGGGGCCGAGTATGCGGTTTTTCTTTTCCGGCCCGGCCATCACGCGGTCGATAGCCGCTTCGAAATCCGGCATGGTAACCGTGTTACGGCTGCTTCTGGCCGCCAATATCGCCGCTTCGTTGGCGATATTGGACAAATCCGCGCCGACAAATCCGGGCGTCCGTTTCGCGACTATGCTGAGATCGATATTTTTATCCAGCTGCATGCCCTGGGTATGGAGCTTTAAAATCGCGATTCTATCCACTAAGTCCGGTTTATCGACCACGATTTGCCGGTCAAAGCGGCCAGCCCTAAGCAGCGCTTTATCCAGAATTTCCGGCCGGTTGGTCGCCGCCATCACCACCACGCCGGAAGTCGGATCAAAACCGTCCATTTCCGTAAGCAACTGATTCAGAGTCTGTTCGCGTTCATCGTTGCCGCCCATCATCACCGCGCCGCCGCGCGCCCGGCCTACGGCGTCCAGTTCGTCTATAAAAATGATGCAGGGCGCGGTGCGGCGCGCCTGTTCGAATAACTCCCGCACCCGGGAAGCGCCCATGCCGACGAATAATTCGATAAATTCCGAAGCGCTGATATTAAAAAACGGCACGCCGGCTTCACCGGACACCGCCCGCGCCAGCAAGGTTTTGCCGGTACCGGGAGCGCCAACCAGCAACACGCCTTTCGGCATGCGGCCGCCTAGTTTCTGCAATTTCTCCGGACTGGTTAAAAACTCGATGGTTTCTTTCAATTCCTGTTTGGCGCTTTCCGCGCCGGCCACGTCCGCAAACGTAATACGGTTGGTTTCCTGACGGATGCGCGGCTTTTTGCCTAAATTAAACATGGAGCGCCCGGCGCCGCCGGTGATACGCGGCAACAGCCACATCCAGATGGCGGCAAATATCGCCATCGGAATTATCCAGTTCACTATCAGATTATTCAGCCAGTTGTCGCCGCTCCGCACCAAATATTCAACCTGATGATCCTGCAGGTTTTTGACGAGGCCCTGATCCCATAAAGGGATGGTATAAAAAGTCTTGCCGATTTTCTCGTCGGCGACTTTAAGCGTACCGGTAATAAAGCGTTGCGTCACCACGGCGCGTTCAATCTTATTATCATTTACCCAACTGATAAATTGATTGTAAGGAATTTCTTCGCCCTGGATTCGTTCGCCGCTGGACAGAAAACTTAATACCAGGATGCCCAACAACAGATACAAAAAAAATCGCGGCTGGTTCCGGTTAGCGTCTCCCGATTGGCCCTCCGCTTCAGGCGTCGGTTTGGAGAACGACTCCCGCCAGCGCTTGAGCATGGCGAGAAATTCAGTTAATTTTTGCTGATAATCGGACATGTTTTAACTCCAGAAATACGTTTATTTCGCCGCCAGTTCCCGATAACCGCTGTGATAATAAAGCAAAGGCTCGCCGGAACGGCAGACAACCCGTTGCACTTCCCCCACCACTACCCAGTGTGAACCGGCCGTGACATACTCCGCCACTTTACATTCCAGACTCGCCAGCGCCTCCGTCAACAACGGCGCGCCGTTATGGCCCGCCTCCCAAGCGCAATCTGCAAAGCGCTGCTGCTGAGAGCCGCCGCCGGCGAACGCGTTGGAAAGCGGCTCTTGCAGGCTGGTCAAAATATTAACGGCGAAACAGCCTCGCTCCAACACCAGCGCGCCGGTATCGCTCGTTTGATTCAGACACACCAGTATCAGCGGCGGCTCCATGGATACGCTGGCGAATGACGTCGCGGTCATGCCTCTCTCGCCCTGCTGCTCGGAACCGGCGGTCACCACGGTGACGCCACTCGCCCATAATCTCAAGGCGCTTTTAAAGTCATCGGCATTTACAGTCATGATATTCTCAGTTAAAACAGTTTAAAAACCGGCGCCTAAAACTCAATTTTTAGGCCGCATATGCGGAAACAATAACACATCCCGGATGCTGGGGGAATCCGTAAACAGCATCGTCAATCGGTCGATGCCGATGCCCTCGCCGGCGGTGGGGGGCAAGCCGTGCTCCAGGGCGGTAATATAATCGGCGTCGTAATGCATGGCCTCATTATCGCCCGCTTCTTTTTCCGCCGCCTGTTTTCTAAAGCGTTCGGCCTGATCTTCGGCATCGTTCAGCTCGGTAAAGCCGTTGGCGATTTCCCGGCCGCCGATAAACAGTTCAAACCGGTCGGTAACGTCCGGATCTTTGTCGTTGCGGCGCGCCAATGGCGAAACTTCAACCGGATAAGCGGTAATAAAAGTCGGATGATGTAAACGCGGCTCCACGGTTTTCTCAAAAATTTCTATCTGTATTTTGCCCAAACCATAGCTATCCATTACCGCGATGCCGAGTTTTTCGGCTATCCGCACCGCGCCGCCGCGCTCATGCAAACCGTCCGCCACTATGTCCGGATTGAACCGGGCAATAGCTTCCACCACCGTCATGCGCGCAAACGGCTTGGCGAAATCATAAGTTTCGCCCTGACACTCGATAACTGTCCGCCCAATCACGTTTTCAGCCACGCCTTTCAGCATCAGCTCGGTCATATCCATTAAATCTCCGTATTCCGCATACGCCTGATAAAACTCCAGCATGGTGAATTCCGGGTTATGCCGAGTAGACAAACCTTCGTTCCGGAAGTTGCGGTTAATTTCGAACACCCGCTCAAAGCCGCCGACCACCAGGCGTTTTAAAAATAATTCCGGCGCTATGCGCAAATACAGATCCATGTCCAACGCATTATGATAGGTTTTGAACGGCCTTGCCGTGGCGCCGCCCGGTATGACCTGCATCATCGGCGTTTCCACTTCCAGGAAATTCCGCTCCAGCAAAAATTGCCGGATATAGGCGATAATTTTCGAGCGGACAATAAAAGTATTCCGGGCTTCCTCGCTCATGATCAAATCCAGATAGCGCTGCCGGTATTTGATTTCCTGGTCGGCAATGCCGTGGAATTTTTCCGGCAAGGGCCGTAGCGCCTTGGTCAGCAGGCGGATATTGTCCGCCCTGACGCTCAATTCGCCGACCTTGGTCTTGAATAATACGCCTTCCGCGCCCAGGATATCGCCGATATCCCATTTTTTAAACCGGTCGTTGTAAACGCCTTCCGGCAAATTGTCGCGGCTGACATACACCTGAATCTGCCCGCTCATATCCTGCAGATGACTGAAAGCGGCCTTCCCCATGATCCGCCGCGTCATCATACGCCCGCCGATTTTTACCCGTACGGGCGCGGACTCCAGTTCTTCCTCGGATTTATCGCCGTGAGCGGCCAATAAATCCGCCGCCAAGCAGTCGCGGCGGAAATCGGTCGGAAATGCCTGGCCTTCCGCACGTAACTGCTGTAATTTTTCGCGGCGTTGTCTAATTTGTTCTTGTTCGTCGTGTTCTGTTTCGGACATAAAGCTTGGATTTAAGTATTTCAAAGGATGATTTGCCTGTAAATTGCGAACTTACCAGACCAACAAATCATGCCCTTCCTGGTTTAATTTTTGCTCAGTTTATCACGTTGCCAAAGTTATGACGACAGGCACAGCGCTCTGCAACGCTTTTTCTCGCTGGCGGCAAATGATCCAAAACGATCCGGAGGCCATTAATCCTGATAACTAGGCCGATTTCGAACAACAGCATTCGTTGGCTTTAGTGAATATGAACCGGTTTTTTGTTTTTATGCCTGGAAGCTGATCTATGCACTCATTTTTTAAGCAACCATCGTAGCCACGATTAGCGTAGCGTAATCGTGGGAATGGAAGGCTCGGTTTGCCAAGCTTTTTCCCTCGGTTACGCTTCGCTAACCGAGGCTACCAGTCTAGACCTGCGTAAGAGATGTGTGCATAGATTAGATCTGGAGGGGGTAGAACGTAAACAGGGTATTTTATGATTAAGCGGGCAATTCGGAAATGACTTTTGCCGGATTGCCGGCGGCTATCGAGTTGGGCGGAATATCCTTGCTGACGATGGAGCCGGCGCCGATCACGCTGTTTCGTCCTATGCGGACGCCTTTCAAAATTTTGCTGCCGGCGCCGATAAATACGTTATCTTCAATAATCACGGCGGCCGCCGCTATCTGTTCCGGGTTGTCGTTGTGGCGGCGGTTAGCGGCGCGCAGGGAATGGAAGTCGGTATCATAGACTTGGACATCCGCGCCGATCAGACATTCCGCGCCGATTTTAACCGATAGGGCCGCGCATATGACCGTACCGCTCAAACCGGAGTCCGCGCCTATGGAAATCTCGGCGTCCGGCCTTAAGGTTCGTAGGATAACCGGCCGGGTAACCCCGAGCGCGGTAAAGCGGGAATCGGAACACAGCACCACCTGTTCGCCTAATTCGATTTTACTGGCGGGGCTCATGAATATCATGGGGTAGCCATAGAGTATCGGCGGCTTATAAAAACTCACGCCCTGCATTTTAAGCCATAACGGACCGCTTAACTTCCACCAGCGGGTCAATAGCGCGTTCCGCACGCGTAGGATAAATTTAAAAATCGATTGCAGCAACATTGCTCATTACCGGCGGCCGGCTCCCAGGATGGTTATAAGTTGATAAATTTTACTTGAATTTAAACAATAAAATTTACAATCCGCTCTTCAAACTCGCCTCGATAAACTGATCCAGCGCCCCGTCCAGCACCGCCTGGGTATTGCCGGTTTCGACATTGGTGCGTAAGTCCTTGATGCGCGACTGATCCAATACATAAGAGCGGATCTGGCTGCCCCAGCCGATATCGGATTTGGCGTCTTCCACCGCTTGCTGCGTTTGGTTGCGTTTCAGTGTTTCCAGTTCGTAAAGCTTGGCTTTTAACTGTTTCATCGCCGTGTCTTTATTTTTGTGCTGGGAACGGTCGCTTTGGCATTGCACGACGATGCCGCTGGGATTATGCGTAATCCTGACCGCCGATTCGGTACGGTTAACGTGCTGGCCGCCGGCGCCGCTGGCGCGGTAGACGTCGATGCGCAAATCGGCGGGATTGATTTCGATTTCGATGTCGTCGTCGATTTCCGGCGACACAAACACCGACGCAAAAGACGTATGGCGGCGGTTGCCGGAATCGAACGGCGATTTTCTGACCAGCCGGTGCACGCCGGTTTCGGTGCGTAGCCAGCCGAACGCATACGGGCCCTCGAAGCGGATCGTGGCGCTCTTGATGCCGGCCACGTCGCCGGGCGACTCTTCAATCAGCTCGGTTTTAAAGCCCTTGCTCTCCCCCCAACGCAAATACATGCGCTCGATCATGGAAGCCCAATCCTGCGCCTCGGTGCCGCCGGAGCCGGATTGGATGTCGAGAAAGGCGTTATTGGGATCCATTTCGCCGGAGAACATGCGTTGAAACTCCAGATCGGCGACGCGTTTTTCGTAATGTTGCAGATCGGCCGCCAGCGTGTCGACCGTATCGGCGTCGTTTTCCTCGACCGCCAGCAGCAGCAATTCTTCGGCGTCGGCCAGGCCTGACTCCAATTCGTTAATGGTATGGACGATGCCTTCCAGCATGCTGCGCTCCTTACCGAGCGCTTGCGCCTGTTCCGGCTTATTCCAGATGGCCGGATCCTCCAGTTCGCGCAGTACCTCCACCAGCCGTTCGCTTTTGGTCTCGAAATCCAGATAGTTTTTCAAGCCGCCGCTACGCGCTTGCAAATCGGCAATTTTATATTTAATCGGATTAATTTCTTGCATAAACCATAATCCGGCTGTAAAACCGGAATCAAAAAGGTTTAATTATAAACGATGTAACTATTA
>JBEKBU010000033.1:0-23618 GCA_050015235.1 Methylomonas sp.
TCCAACAGTGACGGCTAAGTTCGGCTGCAAACCGGAAATGCATTTTCCGTTCATCGGCCGCCAATTCCATAAACGCATATTTCCGGCAACTTAGCATGTCGTAATTCTTAATTTTCGCTGTATAGTTACTTTTATTTTTAAATTAATTTTAGGCTTGTAGTAATGAATGATAAAAAAGAGTGCGACCTATGTGGATTAGCAGTCGAAATTACTGGGTTTGAACTAAAAACTACCGAAGGCGTCAAAATTTTTTGCTGTGAAGGTTGTAAAGGTATTTATCATATGCTTCATGAAGAAATCATTCTGGCTGAAACACCGGAAAAATCCAGTAATCACTAAAACCATACAAGGTAGGGCATATGGCGCATAAACTCGATAGTCAAAATTCTTCGATGAGTAAACAAGTAATAGCGGGCTCCTTGGCCACCGCTACAGTAAGCACGGGCGGAAAACTTATGAATATAGCAGCGAAAAATCCATTACTGGTATTCGGATTAGGCATGGCCGCCGGCTATTTTATTTACAAATATAGAAAGGAAATTATCGCCAAAACCACACAAACCCTTGATGCGGGTAAAGACTTTATTTTGCAGCAAAAAGAGAATCTGGAAGACATAGTCGCGGAAACTAAAGAAGACAAATGAATCCGCCCTCCTAAAATTCGTCGGTGGTTATTTGCCAGTTTCGATAACGGGCTTTATATTAACTTCGCCGGCGTGTAGCTTATTTTTTTGTAGATTATGGCTATTCAAAAAGAATTTATATTGCGCTACAAAAATACGGGGCATGTGCGTTTTCAGATACCGTCAAGAGCTTCTGAAGCGGAGGTTGCCGACCGCATCCAAGCTCTTGTATCCTCAATAACCGGAGTTTACTCGGTTACCTTGTTTCGCAGTCAACTAAAGCTCGCCATTCATTACCATGAGGAAATTATCGGCTTCCCGAATCTGACGAACCGGTTATCCGCTATTTTGGCCGGCCTTGAAAATGACGGTTTATTTGCAGTTAAACCGGTTTCCGCCGCGGACAGCAAAGTACTTAACAAACTCAAGCATAACGAATTGTCGCGTTGGTTTAGAGAAAAATATCACGCCGTTAAAGAAACAGCCCAAGCTGCTAAGCTACTAGGAAAATTAAGCCTCAAACAACCGAAAGCCCTGGTCAAGGACCCGGAGAAAGCCGTCGTCGATTTTTTAAACGACATATTGGTTTTATATTTGATCAAATTGCATTGGTCGCGCATTACTCAGGAATGGCTGATCAAACCGTTTACCCACCGCTATGAATGGCTGGCTATTTTTTACATGTTTTATCTGCTGGTGCGGTCTCGTAGAAAAAGATAGCTTTTTTTCCACCGATCCCTTAGCGCGGCTAACGATCAATTTTAATTAACGGCTTCGAAGCATGACAACTAGCGATAATTACGCCTACAAGAATTTTCGTCTGCAACATCAATTAGAAAACCGTCTACGTATTATCACGCCGGTTTTAATCAACGACCGCGAACGCGCTTATATTCTGGAAATACTTTTAAAAAAGCGACCCGAAATCAGCCTGGTGCGCACGGCGATCGCCCTCGGCTCCGTGGCGATACATTTCGATTCCAACTTATTGCCAAAGAAAAATTTGTTGATTTTACTGGATGCGGTACTGGCGAATCTTGGGCATAAACAGTCTTCGAACAACGCTAACCGCAAAAAGGAATTCAGCGGCAATTTACAAGATATCGATTTGGCGGTCGAAGGAATGACCTGCGCGTCCTGCGCATTATTAATCGAAATGATTTTAAACCGGGATATAAGAATTAAAACCGCCAATGTCAATTTCGCTACCGAGACCTTGACGGTTTGCGGGCAGATCGGCAAACCCGAGTTGATTGAACTAATCGAAAAACTCGGTTATGCCGCGCTGCCGATGGACACCTTATCGCAAAGGAAGAAACTTATCGAAAAGGAGCGCGGCCGAATTGATGCGGCCCTGCGCCGTTTTCTGTGGGCCGGACTTTTGAGCACGCCGGTGATTACGGCGGCGATGTATATGCCGACAGCGATTTGGCTGAAAAAAATGCAGTTTTTACTAACCTCCCTAGTGGTATTTGGAACAGGCAAACAATTTTTTACCAAAGCTTACCGGCTGGCGAAACATGGGACCGCCAATATGGATACCCTTATCGCCTTAGGCGTGGGTTCCGCTTACGGATACAGTTTACCGGCCTTATTCGGGCGCCGCGGGCATATGTATTTCGAAGCCGCCGCCGCAATTATAACTTTCGTCCTGTTAGGCCGATATCTGGAAGAACGCGCCCGCGGTCAGGCCGGCGAAGCCATCCGTAAACTGGTCGACTTGCAACCGCAAGTGGCGACATTGCTTAAAGATGGTCAAGAATTACGGGTCGATATCGATACCGTGCAGATCGGCGACGTGTTGCTTGTCCGCCCCGGCGAGAGAATTCCTAGCGACGGGCAGGTTATCCATGGGCTTTCCAGCGTTGACGAATCCATGATCACCGGCGAAAGCATGCCGGTCGTCAAAACAGTCGGGCATACCGTTATCGGCGGTTGCGTCAACGCCGGCGGCGTATTGCATATCCAGACAACCGCAATCGGCATGAATACGGTATTGGCCGGTATCGTACATATGGTGGATCAAGCGCAAGCCGCTAAATTACCTATCCAAAAACAGGTCGATAAAATTTCCGCCGTATTCGTACCGTCCGTCATGGGTTTGGCGTTTCTTACCCTGTCCGGCTGGTTGCTGGCGGGCGCCCCGTTTGCTTTTGCGTTCGGCAGCGCCATAACCGTGTTGCTGATTGCCTGCCCTTGCGCTCTGGGTTTAGCGACGCCGGCGGCTATTATGGTGGGCACCGGCCAAGCCGCCCGGAAAGGAGTATACATACGTAACGGCGAAAGTCTGGAAATCGCCAGCAAACTAAACGCCATCGTGTTCGATAAAACCGGCACCATTACCGAAGGCAAACCTAAAGTTATCGATTTTTATAATATAACAATGCTTGCCGAGGCCCGGATAATTTCCATGGCTGCTTCCGCGGAAAATAATTCGGAGCATTTTTTGGGTAAGGCCATAGTCAATTTTGCCCAGGAGCAAGGATACGCTCCGCTGGAATGCGCGTATTTTTATAATGAAACCGGCCTGGGCATACGCGCCGAAGTTGAAGGCTATAAATTATTGCTGGGTAACCGCGATTGGCTGGCCAATCAGCAAGTCGCGGTCACAACTTTGGAAAATTTGGCCGACTACTATGCCGATCAAGGTAAAACCCCGGTCTACATGGCCATTGACGGTCAGGCGGCGGCAATTTTCGCTATCGCCGATAAACCGCGAAACGAGGCGGCCGACGCCATAGCCAGACTCCACGATTTAGGCATTAAGACCATGATGGTGACCGGAGACACCGAAAAGACCGCCCGTTATATAGCCGAGAAAGTTGGCATCAGAGATGTGGCCTCTAACGTGAAACCGGATGGCAAGCTCGCTATCATCCGGCAATTACAAACCGAAGGCTATTTGGTAGGCATGATAGGCGACGGCATCAATGACGCGCCTGCATTGGCGGCGGCAAATGTCGGCTTTGCTATCGGCAGCGGCACGGATATCGCCATTGAATCGGCCGACTTAACGCTGGTGCGGGGCGACATACATAAAGTTACCGAAACGATAGAATTAAGCGCCTTTACTATTCGCGTCATCAAACAAAACCTGTTTTGGGCGTTCGGCTACAACATTGTCGCCATTCCGGTTGCCGCGCTGGGGAAATTGAATCCTATGATAGCGGCGGCGGCCATGGCTTTAAGCTCCGTTTCCGTTATCGTAAATTCATTACGCTTGAGTAAATAAGCATGGATCACGACATGAGCGGCATGGAAGGCATGGACCATGATATGCACGCCATGCATGGCATGGCGGAAATGGCGGCGGCTAGCGGAATTGATTATACCCTGGCGTTTGTAGCCGGGTTCTTGGGCAGCGGCCACTGTCTCGGAATGTGCGGGGCGCTGGTGTCTGGATTTTTCATGAATGCCGGCAAGACCCCGTCCTACTGGCCTTATTTTGCCTATCAATTCAGCCGGATCAGCGTTTATGGTTTGGTTGGCGTAACCGCGGCGGCGTTGCAAGTCGTCCTGGTGTCGTCCGGCGTTTTCGGCGAGATGCAAAGCATATTGCAAATGTTTATCGGCGTTGTCGTCATTGTCCTGGCCATGGGCATTTTAGGCTGGATACCATTGCAAGGCAGCATCCGCTTGATCCCAATGCAAACTTTACGTAAAGGCTACGCGAGCTCCAGACAACAAGGCCCGGTGTTGGGAGCAATGATAGCCGGGTTGTTAAACGGCCTGATGCCCTGTCCCTTGACTTTCGCCATGGCGGTAAAAGCCACTTCCGCGCCGACTCTAGCGCAGGGTGGCGCACTAATGCTGGCTTTCGGCGCCGGCACGCTACCCATGATGTTTTTCATCAGCATCGCCTTCGGCAAAATCAGCGCCAAATTACGCGGCTTAATGCTTAAAGCCGCGGCGCTCGTCATGATAGGCATGGGGATCAATACCGTACACAAAGGTCTGAGTTTTTATCTGCATCATAATTTTAGCCACAGCACTTTTTTACTTAAGCTGCAAAATATTTTAGACGCCATGAATATTTTTATCGGACAAGTGATGGCTTATATAGGCGATATGATTACGCATATACAAAATATGTGAATATCCCGGTTAATTGTATAGTTTATCTTATATACTAATCATCATTCATTGAGTGATTTAATTTTAAAAATACCGCCTATAACTGACAACGTTGACTTTTTGAGCCGGAGCGCCTGGCGGGGGTTTGCGCGGCGTCGATTCCGGGCGAAAGCCTACATGGACGTATTCAATTTTACAAACTAACCATGTATATTTTAGAACCTAATCGGGATTATCGAGATCAAACTTTTTCTGATGGCGCTTCTTTCGCCAATACTGAATTGCGCGCCGACGCCGCGAAACATTATGACGATTGTTATCACGACTATCTATTAGCTTGGTGTAACCGCGAAAATTTGGCGCTGCATTACGGCTATTGGGATGAACATAAGCCTTATCGGCAACATCGGGCTTTGTTGAATAAAAATCAAATTCTTTATAATACAGCTGGAATTAAGATCAACGACAAGGTTTTAGACGCCGGCTGCGGTATCGGCGGCAGCAGTATCTGGATGGCGAAACAGCATGGCAACACGGTTACCGGTATTACCATCAGCGCCAAACAAGCGGCATATGCGCGGCGTCACGCCCATCGGCATGGCGTCGCCAAACTGGTTGACTTTCAGGTAGCCGATTTTTGCGGCGCGCCGTTTGCCGATGAATCGTTCGATGCGATTTGGGCGCTGGAAAGTAGCTGTCATGCTCTAAATAAAGCGGATTTCCTCCGCGAGGCCTACCGGCTACTACGTAAAGGCGGCAAATTAGTAGTCTGTGACGGTTTTTTGCTGCAACGCCGGTTTAGCGAATCGCAATGGCAGGCGGTAGTGGCTTGTTTGAATGGCTGGGCTGTACCGAATCTTTGTTCGCGGCAGGAGTTTACCCAATTGATGGAACAACAAAACTTCCAAACTATCGATTGCCTGGATATCACCGCACAGACCTTGCCGTCCTCGGATTACATGTACAAAGTGGCCAAGCGTTTACTACCCGTGCAAAAGATCAGCGCTTGGCTTGGGTTACGCTCCAAGGCGCAAACAGCTAACTTTCAGGTTGGTTTGGCGCAATACCGGCTGTTTACCGAAAAGTTAACCGAATATTGTTTGTTCACCGCACAAAAATCATGACGGCTCCATAATGTTCAGCACACGTTTTATGCACGCAATGTTAACTGCCTGGCTAAGCGGATGCCTTGTCTCATGCGCCACGGCGCCGGCGAACAGTGGTTTCAATAATTTTTCCGGTTACGCTGAATCGGTCTTTCGGCATCAAAATGCCGTCAGCAGCCGCTTAATGATGTCATACGACGCAGATCAGATAGATGATGACGACATTGAAAATGCTGAAGATGACATGAACAACGCTTGTTCTCTCCTTAATGAATACGCTGAACGTGAAAATAGCGGCGAAAGCATGGGCTGGAAATTTAAATCCAAAGTCAAGGACAGTATCCAGAATTGCGACGTAAATGTTCGGCGTCTGGAGGATTTATTGAATAAGACCGGCAAACCCGCGTCGAAAAATTGACGCCAGACCATCATGCCGCAACGGCAAAATTTTGCCGCCGCCCTTGCCAACCAACACATATAGGATACAAAATATTGTTTTGTATATACAAATAAATTATGGCATGCTAATGGCTTAACCAGGTTATACCTTTTATTGAGTACTTGGGGATGTGTCATGAAAGAAACATTAGCCGAACTGGCGGTTGTCAGTAACAAAAGTTTTGAAGCATCGACAGCGGTCAATCTTCATCACTATGACATCAGCAGCGCCTTACAAACTACTCTGGAGTTTGACTAGCTGATCAATATTTTTTGTAACAAAATTCAGGTCACCATTCCTCATAACGGCGTGGAATACCTAAACCGCGAATTTGGCCTGGATTATAAACGAGGCTTCATTGCCCGGCATTCTTGTACTTACGCGTTAAAAGTCGAAGATCAGCAACTAGGCGAGCTGAAATTAATGCGTAGCCAGCGCTTCAACAAAGACGAGCTGAAAATGCTGGAAAGCCTGTTATGCTGTCTGATTTATCCGCTCAGAAACGCTAGTCTGTATCATCAAGCTTTAAAAATGGCCCATACGGATCAATTGACCAAAGCGAATAATCGCTCGATGTTCAGCGATTGCATTAACCGCGAAATCAAACGCGCGGATCGGAACGGCTTGCATTTGTCGTTAATATTTTTGGACATCGATTATTTCAAGGCCATTAACGACAATTACGGACATGAATGCGGGGATTTGACCTTGGCTTCGGTGGCGAGTTGGTTACGCGACGCAGTGCGCGGCAGCGATGCGGTGTTCCGGTACGGCGGCGAAGAATTCGTCGTCATGCTCACCGATACCGATCTGGAAGGCGCCAGCGTCATTGCGGAGCGTATCCGGGCGGATATCGAATCACATGCAATCGCCTACGGCATGGAAGTGTTGAACGTTACGGCCAGCCTTGGCGTCAGCACTTTAGTCGGCAACGATAGCGTGGAATCCCTGACAAAACGCGCCGATGACGCCATGTATAAAGCCAAAAAACAAGGGCGCAACAGGATATGTTTGGGTTAAAGCGTAAAAAACCCCGCAAAGTCATAAAACTTGCGGGGTTTTAAGCGTTACAGACTGTAGTACATTTCCAGCTCAACCGGATGCGTGCTCATACGCAAGCGCGTGACATCCTGTTTTTTCAGTTCGATGTAACTGTCGATAACATCATCGGTAAATACCTCGCCGCGAGTCAAAAATTCACGGTCTTTATCCAAAGCTTCCAGCGCTTCATCAAATGAAAAAGCCACTTGTGGTATCGCTTTTTCCTCTTCAGGCGGTAAATCGTATAAATCTTTATCCAAAGACTCGCCCGGATGAATTTTGTTTTGGATGCCGTCCAAACCCGCCATTAACATGGCGCTGAACGCCAGGTAAGGATTGGCCGTGGAATCCGGGAAACGTACTTCGATACGGCGGCCTTTCGGATTGCTGACGTAAGGAATACGGATAGAAGCAGAACGGTTACGCGCCGAATAAGCGAGCATTACCGGCGCTTCAAAACCGGGCACCAGACGTTTGTAACTGTTGGTTGAAGCATTGGTAATCGCGTTTAAAGCTTTAGCGTGTTTAATAATGCCACCGATATAGTACAGAGCAAGTTCGGACAAACCGCCATACAGATTGCCGGTAAATAAATTAACGCCGCCCTTAGCCAAGGATTGGTGAACGTGCATGCCGCTGCCGTTATCGCCGACCAGCGGTTTCGGCATGAAAGTGGCGGTTTTGCCGTATGCGTGGGCGATATTGGCGACCACATATTTTAAACCCAGCACTTCGTCGGCTTTTCTAACCAAAGTATTGAATTTCACGCCAATTTCGCATTGGCCGGCTGTCGCTACTTCGTGGTGATGCACTTCCACGATTTGGCCGATTTCCTCCAGAACCAAGCACATGGCGGAGCGCAGATCCTGGAACGAATCGACCGGCGGCACAGGAAAATAACCGCCTTTTATGCCTGGGCGGTGGCCGGTATTTCCGTTGTCATAGCTTTTCGCGGAATTCCAATGCGCTTCTTCAGAATCGATTTGATAAGAACAGCCGCCCATGCCGGAGCTCCAGCGGACATCGTCAAAAATGAAAAATTCATTTTCAGGGCCGAAGAAAGCGGCGTCGGCAATGCCGGTGGACTGCATATACGCTTCGGCGCGTTTCGCCAGCGAGCGCGGGTCGCGGCTATAGCCCAGCATGTCTTTAGGCTCAATAATGTCGCAACGCAAAATAAGGGTTTTATCGTCAAAAAACGGATCCAGCACCGCGGTGCTTGGGTCCGGCATCAGAATCATGTCGGATTCATTGATATGCTTCCAGCCGGCGATCGAAGAACCGTCGAACATATTGCCTTCCTGAAAAGTATCCGCATCGATGGAATGGGCTGGAAAGGTGACGTGTTGCTCTTTGCCGCGGGTGTCGCAAAAACGGAAATCGACGAATTTTACATCGTTTTCCTGGATCATTTTAAGTACATTATCGACTAATGACATTGGTCAAATTCTCCTACAAAAATTATTATGGTTGTGTTGTAAAACGTCAGTAACAATAGCATTAATCGCCGCGATTCGCTAGAAAAACTTGAGCTCCCAAGGCATGGCGGCCGCGGGAGCTTGACTGACTTTTTAACGGTAAGCAGCGCCAGCCGATTAGAAGACAATCACCGCGTCGGCCGTGAACAACACCTGCGTGTGTTCAGTACCGCCGGCGAATTGCGCGGCGTTAGCATAATCAAATCGCACGTTAGGACGTAGGTTCATCCACTTAACAGGTTTGTAAACTAAACCGGCCGTTAGTTCATAGTAACCGCTGCCTTGAAATGGATAGGCGCCGAAGGCTGAGCTATTACATGCATAGTTATAGGTATTTGTCGTTCCATAGTTGCTGGCTGTTGAATTTGTAGCGGCGCCGCAACGGCCGGGGCCGTCTATACGCCAGCCGTTGTTGTCGCGGAACCATTCAGCCCGGATACCGCCCGAAAGCTTGTCGGTGACATCATAGAGTAAATAGGAGTTGAGGCCGTACCATTCCACATTCTGACGAGCTACTCCGTACCACCCTGCCGAGTACGGGGTATAACCTTGCGCATTCGCGTTATTGATGCCATTGCCGCTGACGACATTATTCGCATAACCATGATCGTGTTGCAGGATAAAATGCAGCCTATCGGTGAAATTATGCTTGAAAACAGCGCTGTAGATCCCCCAAAAGCTGCTGTTATTATCGGATTGCGGGCCAGCGGTTCCGGAGAGGTATAAAGACGTACCGGCGTCATCGCTTGTCCAAGTACCGGCCATTAAACCAGACCAGGTCGCCAGGTTACGGTTAAAACTGCCGTCCCAGCCGCCCGTGGAGCTACCGGTCAAAGCGCCGGCGGTCATGTTCCAGTTTGGGTTAAAAGTATAACTACCCATTAAGCCGGTGTGCGTGAAGGGCTCCCCGTATTGGAAGGTGTAGGGCTTGGTGACGAAGAAGTTGTCCGGCGCCGTTACAACCTCATAGCCGACCGGCGTATAAAAGTGCCCGACCTTAAGATCGAGGCCTTCGCCGAACGGCAAGTTAAATTCGGCGTAGGCGTTCGGCATGGCGAAACCGTAAAACCGGTCGCCGCTGAGTTTGAGATCCCAGTTGCCGCGAGGTTCGGCCAATCCCGTGTGGGGGTTTAAGACAGGGTTACCGTAAGCTTGGGTAAAGATGGAATCGCTACCGAACATCAAGTCGAATCGGCCGCCCCAATCGAAGTCGCTGCCGCTGGCGGCAACGGATTTTTGCAAAAAACCGTTCAACTGATTCAATTGCAGTTCGGAAGTACGATCCTGGAAAGTCACCGGACCGTTGAAGCCGTCATGGCGGGCGTTATCGTTTACGCTGATACTGGTTTCCACCCAACCGCCAAACTTAAGGTTATTTCTTTTCATAAAACCGAGCTCGTTGGGATTGTAGCCGGTGGCCTCCATTAATCCGGAAGCATCTTTCCAGTTAGGCGCGGGCGCGGGTTCGGACGCAGGCGTGGGTTCGGACGCGGGCGCGGAGCTGCTGCTATCATCCGCGCAAACGGCGCCGGCGCCTATTAACAATAAACCTGCGATACAGGAACTAGTACGCTGATAGCGTATTGGTTTTGGATATATCATGGTGATTTCCTCATTTATTAAACTTCCGAAAATGGAAAGCATTTTTCAGGCCATATTTAATTTGTTTGAATTCAATAAGATAGCTGTAATTTACCCGGCCCGGCATGCGCTAAACTGGTGCATAATTAATTTTGCGCACCAACTCAAGGCAAGTTTTTCATCTATTTTGTTGCATTAAACGCAGTAAAGTGTAGGATAAAAACCACAGAATTGAATGAATTCAAACTTTCAGAGCTTAAATCCATAAGCCAGCCCTCTTTATTGAAATTGCCGATGCTAAATAGCCAGGGAAAGGTTTTCCGCGTATACCCACGCCGGATAAGCTTACGCCGGAATCTCCCGGCAACGGATGTCCGGCAACTGAAATTTACTTAGCCATAAATTAAAATTATCGCCACGGGCTGATATGGTGCACGACAGAAATTACGGCACCATATTGGTGCAATTGACCTGTGATTTATCAGAAAACAAATTAAATAATTAATTAAATCATCATCTTATATAGTGGCACATATCATGCATAAATGTTTGCGGGATTTTATTAACTCAAGCAATGAGGTACACAATTATGAAATTAATAACAGCTGTGGTTAAGCCTTTTAAGCTGGATGATGTCAGGGAAGCATTATCCGAAATAGGCGTATCCGGCGTTACGGTAACAGAAGTAAAAGGTTTCGGCCGGCAAAAAGGTCACACCGAACTGTATCGCGGCGCGGAATATGTCGTGGATTTTTTACCCAAGGCGAAAGTGGAGGTCGCGGTGGCTGATAGCCTGCTAGAACAAGCTGTCGAAGCGATTGTTAAAGTCGCGAATACCGGCAAAATTGGCGACGGCAAAATTTTTGTCACCAATCTTGAACAAGTGGTAAGAATCCGAACCGGTGAATCCGGCGAAGAAGCGCTTTAATCTAAGTGGAGAAAATTATGAAACGTTTGTCTAGTATCCTGGCTTTAACAGCGTTAGCTGTTTTTTCCGGAATTTGTTACGCGGATGCAGCCGCGCCTACCGTCAATAAAGGCGACACCGCATGGGTAATAGTCGCTACGGTTCTGGTCATCCTTATGGTGATCCCGGGACTGGCTTTGTTCTACGGCGGCATGGTGCGCGCCAAAAACATGTTGTCTGTACTGATGCAGGTATTCATCATTTTTTCTTTGACGTCCATATTATGGGCTGTATACGGATATAGCGTCGCTTTTACGGAAGGCAACGCCTTTTTCGGCGGACTGAGCAAAATGTTCCTGATGGGCGTCACTCCGGATTCCATGGCGGCGACTTTCAGCAAAGGCGTAGCGATTCCCGAATATATCTACATTGCTTTTCAGCTGACATTTTCGGCCATTACGCCGGCTTTAATCATCGGCGCATTTGCGGAACGGGTTAAATTTTCCGCCGTTATTCTTTTCACGATTATCTGGTTTACATTCTCTTATCTGCCGATAGCGCATATGGTTTGGTATTGGGCGGGTCCAGACGCTTACACTGACGCAGCCGCCGCTGAAAAAGCCACGGCGACGGCCGGATTCATTTTCCAAAAAGGCGCGCTGGATTTTGCCGGCGGCACCGTAGTGCATATCAATGCCGGTATCGCCGGTTTGGTCGGCTGTCTGGTAGTCGGCAAACGTATTGGTTATAAAAAGGAATTTTTCGCTCCGCACAGCGTGACGATGACCATGATAGGCGCTTCGCTGCTGTGGGTGGGCTGGTTCGGTTTTAACGTCGGCTCCAATCTGGAAGCGAACGGCCTGGCCGCGCTGGTATTTGTCAATACGCTGTTGGCCACAGCCGCCGCTACCTTGTCATGGTCAGGCGCGGAATGGCTGATCCGCGGCAAACCCAGCATGCTGGGCGGCGCTTCCGGCGCCGTGGCCGGTTTGGTCGCCATTACCCCCGCCTGCGGATGGGCAGGACCCATGGGTTCGATAGGTTTAGGCTTGGTCGTCGGAGCGGTTTGCTTCTGGTCCGTTACCAGCTTGAAAGCAATGCTGGACTACGATGATTCCTTGGACGTTTTTGGCGTGCATTGCATCGGCGGCATTATTGGGGCGTTGGGAACCGCTGTCGTGGCGAATCCGGCGCTGGGCGGCACAGGCGTTTGGGATTATGTCGCCAATGCGGTGGCGGAATATAATTTCGCGGCGCAATTTACCAGCCAAGCCTGGGGGGTGTGTATTTCCCTGATCTGGTCGGGCACGGTATCTTTCGTGGCCTTTAAATTGATAGACATCACCATCGGCGCTCGGGTATCCGAAGCCGTGGAGCGTGAAGGTCTCGATTTGACTGAACACGGCGAGGCGGCTTACCATCCATAAGCGGGTTTTAAAACCCAATTAAAAAGCGGTGTGTCCCACAGACACGCCGCTTTTTTTATTTAAGGTAACAATGCGCATTTTTTAATCGTAATTATTCGTAAATATTCAGCAAATTTTAAGCTAGCGTCAGCTATTCGGCTTTTGACGCCGGAACGCCTAGGTGGCCGGCTATCGGCAAGCTTTTGAAAGTTTAGTTCCTTGGTGAATAGTTACGAATTGCTTAATCATGTGAAGTGAATGGTATATTATTAGTTTTCAAGTTCGTTAAAAAATCAATTTTTAGAGGAAGACATGAAACTAATTACAGCGATTATCAAGCCTTTTAAGCTGGATGATGTCAGAGAAGCATTATCCGAAATCGGGGTAACCGGGGTTACGGCCACTGAAGTAAAAGGCTTCGGCAGGCAAAAGGGTCATACCGAGTTATACCGGGGCGCCGAGTATGTGGTGGACTTTCTGCCGAAAGTCAAATTGGAAATAGCCGTTACCGACGGTATTGTCGATCAGGCCGTGGAGACGATAGTAAAAGCCGCCAATACCGGAAAAATCGGGGACGGCAAAATTTTTATCTCCAATCTGGATCAGGTAATCCGCATCAGAACCGGAGAAACCGGCGAAGAAGCCGTTTAGCGGCTCCCGGTCAGTCCGAAAGTTTGATTAAAATTCGCCCTGTCCGCACATTGAGCCGAGGGCGTTGGGTTTTACCGGTTTAGGTCTCTTCATCCGGCCGGTTTTGAAAAGAATGGATTTAAAATAATGAAAAAAATAATAATAATTTCATGCGGTTTATTATTTCCAGCATGGGCTTCAGCACAAGAGATCAATCAAGCCAACACCGCCTGGGTAATAACCGCGACCGCCCTGGTTCTGTTTATGACTATCCCAGGCTTGTCTCTGTTTTACGCCGGTCTGGTCAGAAGTAAAAACGTACTGTCTGTGATGATGCAGTGTTTCGCTATTACCTGTCTGGTATCGGTGTTATGGCTGGCCGGGGTTTACAGTTTTATTTTCGCCGAAGGAGGGGAATGGCAAAATTTTATCGGCGGCGGCGGCAAAGCGTTCCTGCCCGGTCTGGGCATTACCAGCCTAACGGGCGATATTCCCGAAACGGTATTTTTTATGTTCCAGATGACCTTCGCCATCATCACTCCGGCGTTGATAGTCGGGGCGTTCGCTGAGCGCATGAAGTTTTCGGCGATGCTATTGTTTAGCGGTTTATGGCTGATCATCGTTTATATGCCGATTTGCCACTGGATCTGGGGTAACGGCTGGCTGGCGCAGATGGGCGTAAAAGATTTTGCCGGCGGTATCGTCATCCATGTCAATGCCGGCGTGGCGGCGCTTGTTTCCGCGCTGGTTATCGGCAACCGCAAGGGTTTTCCAGGTACGGCCATGGCCCCGCATAATATGACGATGGTGGTCACCGGGGCCGGCATGCTTTGGTTCGGCTGGTTTGGTTTTAACGGCGGCAGCGCCTTGAAAGCGGACGGCTCGGCCGGCATGGCGATTGCGGTAACCCATATCGCCGCCGCCGCCGGATCTTTAACCTGGATGGCGATTGAATGGCTGCGCTTTGGCAAACCCAGCGTGTTGGGGATAGTAACCGGCATGGTCGCCGGCTTGGGCACGATCACTCCGGCATCCGGTTTCGTTGGCCCCATGGGCGGTTTGATTATCGGCATGATAGCCGGCGCGGCTTGTTTCAGCGCCACCCAATTCATTAAACGCGTATTAAAAATTGACGATAGCTTGGATGTTTTTCCGGTACACGGCGTCGGCGGCGCGATCGGATCGCTATTGACCGGGGTGTTTGCCGCGGAGGGTCTGGGAGGTTTGGGTTTAAACGGCGTCAGCATGCCCCAGCAAGTCTGGGTACAGTTTGTGGCTGTTGCGTCAACGGTGGTCTGGAGCGCGGCGTTCAGCTATATTATTCTCAAACTGATTGATAATACGTTAGGGTTGCGGGTCAACGCGGATGAAGAACTGTTAGGCTTGGATATCGCCCTGCATGATGAAACCGGGTATTACAATTTGTAATTGCATTATATTAAATTCGGTACTCAATAGTGTCAGGCGGGCGCATGCTTTTCGCGTCCACGCGGGTTCAAAGCCTAAACGCGTGGGCATTATCCTTCCACCCTATACAAGCTGTTTCGGCTAAAACTAAAAACCCCGGCGCAAAATTTGTTCGGCGATTAGTATATACTCGTCGAATGCTGAAATCTTAGTATAATCAACCTAACTCCACAACCCGGCCCAGCCATGCTTAGCCCTTTTCAGCGTATCGGCATTATCGGTAAATTCGGTGATCCGGTCATCGCCGCAACGCTCAACCAGCTTTATGTTTATTTGCTAAAACTTGGCTACAGCGTGGTCGTTGATGTCGAAAGCGCCGCGCTGCTTAAAGATTTTAGCGTAACCGCCCAGCCTGTCGAAGAGTTGCCGGAAAATTGCGATTTGATTATCGCCGTCGGCGGCGACGGCACCTTCCTGACCGCGGCGCGGGCGGCGGCTGATTTCGAAACGCCGTTGCTGGGCGTGAATCTGGGACGATTGGGTTTTTTAACCGATATTTCCCCTGAACAGTTGTTAAACCGGCTGGAACAAATCCTGCGCGGAAATTTCATCACCGAACAACGCAGTATATTACAAGCCGAAATCTACCGCGACGGTTGCGTCATTCACAGGCAAACCGCCGTCAATGAGGTTGTGGTGCATCGTTGGGTAACGCCCAGCATGATAGAAATCGTCACCAATATCAACGGCGTATATCTGAATACTCAGCGTTCCGACGGGCTGGTAGTCGCCACGCCTACCGGTTCTACCGCCTATGCGTTATCGGCGGGCGGGCCGATTTTGCATCCGGCCTTGCATGCGCTGGTGCTGGTGCCGCTGAATCCGCATACCTTGTCCAATCGGCCGATTGTTATAGACGATGCGGCGGAGATAGAAGTCAGCTTCAACCAGACTTGGCAAATCAACGCCTTGGTAACCTGCGATCACTTGGAAATTCCGGATGTGCAGACGGGCGACAAAATTATGATTAAAAAAGCGGAAAAACCGATTAAAATTTTACATCCCGAAGATCACGATTTTTTTCACATCCTCAGAACCAAACTTAACTGGAGCGGCGGTTACCCCGTCTAATGCAATGTTGGTCAACCTGAACATTATCGATTTGGCGGTCGTCGATGCGCTGGATCTTCAGCTCGAGCCCGGCATGTCCGTACTGACCGGCGAAACCGGCGCCGGCAAGTCGATTCTGCTGACGGCGCTTGGCTTGGCCCTGGGCGACCGCGCCGATTCGGGTTATGTGCGCCCGAACGCCAAACGCGCGGAAGTGAATCTTGAATTTGATCTGAGCGACGCCCATCAAGCCCGGCAATGGCTACTGGATAACGAGCTGGATGAAGAAACGCAATGCCTGATCCGCCGCACGATCAGCGACGACGGCCGCTCTAAAGCCTATATCAATAATCGGCCGGTTAATCTGCAAACTTTGCAGGAGCTAAGCCGGCTACTGGTTGAAATCCACGGCCAGCACGCCCATTTGACTTTACAAAATAATGAAGAACAGCAAAAACTCCTTGATGATTTTGCCGATAATCAAGCGTTGCTGGCTCAATTGCATGCCTGTTATCAAAACTGGAAACTCGCGCACAAGGAATTACAGCAATTAATCAAATCCGCCGGCGCTCAGGAGGAGCGTGAAGAATTATTGCGCTATCAACTGGAAGAGTTGCAACAATTGGATTTACAGAATTTTGATTATCAAGCCTTGGCTGACGAACATCATAAACTGGCCAATTTAGGTAAAATTCTCAGCAGCGGCCAACAGCAACTGGAATTACTATACGATAACGACCGGCAATCGGTCGCCGAAATGCTCGCGCTATGCCTGCGTGGGCTGCAAGACTTGTCGCAATACGCCCATGAACTGAATGAAATTCACGATTTATTGGCCGAAGCGGAAATACAGATTAACGAAGCCGCTCAGCAATTAAGGCGCTTTCTGGAAAAGCAAGAATCCGACCCGCTGCGCTTAACCTTTTTGGAAAATCAGATCGGCATTATTCAAAACCTCGGCCGCAAGCATAAAACGGCCCCGGAAGCATTGCCGCAATTGGCGCGGGAATTCGCCGACGAGCTTAATACTCTAACCCACAGCAGCGAGCACATCGAAAGCTTACAGCAGGATAGCCAGCGCTTGCTCGGCGAATACCGAAAATTGGCCCAGGAATTATCTGAACGCCGCCTCCTGGCCGCGCAACAGCTTCAGCAGCGTATTACCGCCACCATCAGGGAGCTGGGTATGCCGCACGGCGAATTCATTATAGAAATGCATCCGCTTGAACAAACCGAACCGCAACGCAATGGTCTGGATCGAGTAGAGTTTTTGGTGACCACTAACCCCGGCCTGCCCGCGAAACCGTTGGCGAAAGTAGCTTCCGGAGGGGAATTATCGCGGATCAGTCTGGCGATACAGGTAAGCACTAGCCCGGATAAGACTATCCCGACCATGATATTTGACGAAGTGGACGCCGGCATAGGCGGCGGTATCGCCGAAATTGTCGGCCAAAAATTACGCGGCCTGAGCGAAAACCGCCAGATACTCTGTGTAACGCACTTACCGCAAGTAGCCGCTCAGGCGCATCAGCACTTATTCGTCGCCAAAAACCAGCAAGCGCGGATGACCACGTCCGGTGTGCGGCGTTTAAACGAGGAAGAGCGCATCAATGAAATCGCCCGTATGTTAGGCGGCGTCACCATTACCGATAATACGCTGGCGCACGCCAGGGAAATGTTGGAATCGAGCATGATGCGGCGGGCATCCTCACCTTGTCAAAGTCAAACTTAACACCCCGGCCACTACCAGTACCGCGCCTATGATTTGTTGAAAAGTCAACTTCTCGTCCAAAACCGCCACCGCCATCAGCAAGGTGGCGGCTGGGCCTATGGAGCCGATCAGCGACGTATGGCCGGAACCTATCTTTTTGATAGCCGCTGACAGCATGAAAACCGGCAAAACCGTAGAGAATACCGCCATTAGCGCACAATATTCATATACTTTTACAGGCAAGTATAAATCCCGCACAGGATGGGTTAATACGAATTGCAGGAGCGTGGCGGTACTGGCTACCAGCATGGCGTAAGCGGTAAAGCGGGAAGCCCCGATTCTGGCGACGTATTCGCCGACGCCGATCAGATAAAATGCGTAACTTAAGGTACTGGCGAATACAAATCCGGCCCCTAGCCAAAAATGTTCAGACTGAAAATGCGCCTGATCGGAAACCACCACGCCAATACCCACATAGCTGAGCAATAAAGCGGTGATTTCCCTGCGCCTGCATGACTTGCCCAAAAACAGCGCCGACAATATAATCACCAGCGTCGGATAGAGGAATATTATCAAACGCTCCAATCCGGCGGAAATATATTGCAAACCGATAAAATCAAGCAGGCTGGACAAATAATAACCTGATAATCCCAAGATTAACAAAGCCCAATAATCCTTGCCGGTCAAAGGCGGCGAATTTTTTATCCATACATGGCGGAGCGCCGCCGCCAAAAAAAACGGCGCCGAAAACAGCATGCGTAACGCCAATAGCGTTACCGCATCGACAGGATAAAAATACGCGAGCTTGACAAATATCGCCTTGGCGGAAAAACCGATAGCCGCCAGCGCCGCCAGCGCAAAGCCCTGCGCCGCGTTATATTTCGCAGCTTTAGAGTGGGGATTTTGCGTCATCACGGCTCCCGATGCGCGGCAATGCATGTCCAGACCGGCGGCTTGTTGCTACAATATTGTCATTATTCTGTATCGCTTTAAAAATTCCGCTCATTTATTTACTATAAATTACTTTTCCAGGGAGTTATCAATGATCCGTTTTCCAGCCGAATGGGAGCCGCAATCCGCCGTTATTATTGCATGGCCGCATGCCAGCGGCGATTTTACTAATCTGCCCGCCGTTGAAAACACTTACCAGTTTATAGCTACAACAATTAGCCGCTTTCAAACCTTGGTTATTCTGTGTAAAAACGGCGAACATCAAGAACATATTCAATCCCTGCTCGCCGGCAACCCGGCGGTTCATTACATTCAGGCGGATTACAACGACATTTGGCTACGCGACACTGTTTTTTTGAGTTTGGAATGGCGACATCCTAAAGCAAAAGCGCAATTACTTAACTTCCGCTTTAACGGCTGGGGTAATAAATATCCGCACGACGCGGATAATACCTTGAATTTCACTTTATTCGCCCACCCGATTTTCAAAGGCCATCCCACCGCAACCCTGGATCTGGTGTTGGAAGGCGGCAGTGTCGAAACCGACGGACTAGGCACGATTCTGACCACCAAAAACTGCCTGCTTAATCCGAACCGTAATCCAAAATTGTCAGCGGACGCCATCAGCACTCAATTACGGAATTATCTGGGCGCGAAACGCATTTTATGGTTGGAGCAGAGTAATCTTGCCGGCGACGATACCGACGCGCATATCGATACCTTGGCGCGTTTCGTAAATCCTGAAACCATCGCCTATACCAGCTGCGACGATCCGGAAGATGCGCATTACGCCGGCCTGAAAAATATGGCGGCGCAATTGCAGGCGTTCAGGACTCCGACTGGCCAGCCTTACCGTCTGGTGGCGCTGCCTTTGCCGAAACCGATCAGCGATGAACACGGCGCTGTTTTACCCGCAAATTACGCCAACTTTCTAATCATAAACGGCGCGGTGCTGGCGCCCGTCTATGATGACCCCATGGACAATATTGCCTTGGAACGTTTGACGGCGTGCTTCCCCGCGCATGAAATCATCCCGGCGCCCTGCCGGCCGCTGGTTCATCAGTTCGGCAGTCTGCATTGCGCCACTATGCAGATTCCGGCTTTCGTCGCCTTAAACTTATAAGCCGTTATGAAAAATACCTTGAACGTCTGCGCCATACAACAAAGCTGCAACAACGGCCGGGAAAACAATCTGGCTCATTCAATCCGGCAAATCAAATCGGCCGCCGCTCGGCAGGCCGATTTAGTCGTGTTGCCGGAATTGCATCTTGATCATTATTTTTGCCAAAGCGAAGACACAGGCTGCTTCAGCCTGGCGCAAACCATTCCCGGCCCAAGCAGCGAAATCCTCAGTGACGCCGCCAAAACCAATCAAGTGGTGATTGTCTCCACAATATTCGAAAAAAGAGCGCCCGGCCTCTACCACAATACGGCAGTGGTATTTGATAAAGACGGCGCCATCGCCGGCACTTTCCGCAAAATGCACATCCCTGACGACCCTGGTTTTTACGAAAAATTTTATTTTACGCCAGGCGACACCGGTTTTAAACCGGTAACTACTTCGATTGGAAAACTTGGCGTGCTGGTCTGCTGGGATCAATGGTATCCGGAAGCCGCACGATTAATGGCTTTAGCCGGCGCCGAAATACTGATTTACCCTACCGCCATCGGTTGGAGTCCTGACGACGGGCAGCCGGAAAAACTACGGCAACTGGACGCCTGGATAACCATACAGCGCGGTCACGCCATAGCTAACGGCCTGCCGGTCGTCGCATGCAACCGCATCGGTTTTGAAGCCGCGCCAAATCACGGTAGCGGCATCGACTTCTGGGGGAATAGTTTTATCGCTGGCCCGCAAGGCGAAATTCTAACTAGCGCCAGCCATGACCAAGAAGCGTTACTGTTCGCCGCCCTTTCGGCCGGACGCTCCGAACAAGTCAGGCAAGTCTGGCCATTCCTGCGGGATCGCCGCATAGACAGTTATGCCGATCTGGTAAAGCGTTATATTGATTGACCTGTTATGCACACAGCGGCGCAAAGAGCCTCTCGGCGCGCCGGTAAGTTGACAAGCATATAACTTACTGATAGCTTTGTTAAGCACTCAAGCATTTGGAGTGCTAATAATCGAAACGGGGGCGGTGTGCTAAAAAATCAGGAATTAAACGAACGGTCGTTATATTTGTTAAAAGCCCTGGTCGAGCGTTATATTCAAGACGGTCAACCGGTAGGCTCCCGGATATTATCGAAAGATCCGCGACTGAATTTAAGCCCTGCCACTATACGCAATGTCATGGCGGATCTGGAAGACATGGGTTTGATCCATTCTCCGCATACATCGGCCGGGCGCGTACCCACCGTCAGCGGTTACCGTTTGTTTGTAGACAGTTTATTAACGGTTAAACCCCTGGAATCCTGCGAACTGGATCAATTGCAGCTTAGTCTTGACTCCGAATCGGAAAAAATAAGCGACGTCGTTGGCAAAGCGTCGAAAATATTATCGGAAGTGACGCAAATGGCGGGCGTAGTGACATTGCCTCGCCGGGAATCCGTGCTGCTCCGACATATCGAATTTTTACCGATGTCCGCCGGCCGGGTGCTGGTAATTTTTGTCACCGTCATACCGGCAAATCATTCAGCGCCGCCGAATTGCAGCAGGCCGCAAATTATTTAAACTCGGTTTACGCCGGCCGGAATCTGACTAAGATTCGCGAAATGCTGATTAATGACTTGGAAAATGACAGAAATAGGGTCAATCAAGCCATGATAGATGCGGTGAACATGGCTCAATTGACTTTTTCGCAACAACCCAAGGATGATTATGTTCTCAGCGGCGAAACCAATTTGATGGGATTTTCTGAATTAGCGGATATGGATTGTCTTAAACAGCTATTCGAAGCCTTTAATCACAAGCGTAGCGTCATCCACTTATTAGATCAGTGCCTGGAGGCGGAAGGCGTACAAATATTTATCGGCGAGGAGTCCGGTTACCGGGCTTTCGATCATTGCAGCGTAGTTACGGCGCCTTACGTCGTTAACGAAGAAATCGTGGGCGTATTGGGCGTGATTGGCCCAACGCGGATGAATTATCAAAAAGTGATTCCCTTTGTTGACGTAACGGCAAAATTATTAGGCGCCGCCTTGAATCCTAAATAACAGCCCCAACCTTATTGCCTGACAAAATTTAGAACTTCGGAGCCAATCAAAATGAGTCATCAACAATCGAGTCACGAACTAAAGCCGGATAGCGAATTAATAGCTGAAGTGCTTGAGCAAACCAATCAAGGAATCGATGCGCCGGAATCCAGCCAACGCCCAGCGGCGAGTCAGGATACCAATATTGAAGCTTTGCAAATCGAGCTGGTTCAGGCGCAACAACAGGCTAACGCTAATTTGGACAAAGCCTTGCGTATCCAGGCGGAAATGGAAAACCTGAAAAAGCGTGTACAAAAAGATCTGGATGACGAACGCAAATACGGACTGGCGAAATTCGCCAAGGAATTATTAAGCGTGATGGATAGCTTGGAGCTCGGTTTACGCGCGGCTACCAACGACAGCTTGGATGTACAGAAACTGCGGGAAGGCAGCGAGCTGACGCTTAAGCAGTTTGAATCGGTATTCGCCAAATTTAATATTGAAACGATAGATCCAACCGGACTGGCCTTTAATCCCGAATTGCATCAAGCCATGGCCATGCAGCCCAGTACCCAAGTAGAACCAGGCAATGTCATTACCGTTTTTCAAAAAGGCTATATTATCAATGGCCGCTTATTGCGTCCGGCTATGGTCGTGGTTGCAAGATCGGAGGATAAACCGGCCGATACGGCCAAAATTGATGAACAGGCTTGAAATTTTAACCATCAGCCATATATCCGTAGCAACTCATTACACAAATTTAACCAATTCAAGTCTGGAGACATAAATGGCTAAAATGATCGGAATTGACCTAGGAACCACCAACTCATGCGTGGCGGTACTGGAAAACGGCGTCGCCCGTGTTATAGAAAATAGTGAAGGCGCAAGAACTACCCCTTCGATCATAGCCTTTACCGGCGATAACGAAGTGCTGGTCGGTCAGTCCGCCAAGCGTCAGGCGGTCACAAATCCTGAAAACACCTTATTTGCAATCAAACGCCTGATTGGCCGCCGCTATAAAGAAGACGCCGTTCAGAAAGACATCAAAATGGTGCCTTATAAAATCATCGAGGCTAATAACGGCGACGCCTGGGTTGAATGCCACAACAAAAAAATGGCGCCGCCCGAAGTTTCTTCCCGCGTGTTAATGAAACTAAAAAAAGATGCGGAAGCTTTTCTAGGAGAAGAAGTCACTGAAGCAGTCATTACCGTACCGGCTTATTTCAATGACTCGCAGCGTCAGGCCACTAAAGACGCCGGACGCATCGCCGGCCTGGATGTAAAGCGCATCATTAACGAGCCGACCGCGGCGGCGCTGGCTTTCGGCATGGATAAACCCAAAGGCGACACCACTATTGCGGTTTACGATCTGGGTGGCGGCACGTTCGATATTTCCATTATAGAAATCGCCGAAATCGAAGGCGAACACCAATTTGAAGTATTGGCGACCAACGGCGACACCTTCCTGGGCGGTGAAGACTTCGACCTGCGCATTATCGACTTTTTAGCCGGCGAATTTAAACGCGACACCGGTATTGATCTGCACAACGATCCGTTGGCGCTACAGAGGCTGAAAGAAGCGGCCGAGAAAGCTAAAATCGAATTATCGTCCGCCGAGCAAACCGACATCAATTTGCCTTACATCACCGCTGACGCCAGTGGCCCGAAACATTTAAACGTGAAATTGAGCCGCGCGAAACTGGAATCGCTGGTTGACGAATTGATCGAAAAAACCAAGGGGCCCTGCTTACAAGCGATAAAAGACGCCGGAATTTCGGTATCGGCGATTAACGATGTTATTTTGGTCGGCGGTCAAACCCGGATGCCAAAAGTTCAAACATTCGTTAAAAGCCTGTTCGGCAAAGAACCTCGTAAAGACGTCAATCCCGATGAAGCGGTGGCGCTTGGCGCCGCCATTCAGGCCGGAGTATTGGGAGGCGACGTTAAAGACGTTTTGTTGCTCGATGTGACGCCGCTGTCGTTGGGTATCGAAACCATGGGCGGCGTCATGACCAAGCTGAT
>JBEKBU010000034.1:0-21073 GCA_050015235.1 Methylomonas sp.
AAACTTTTAATAGCGCTTGCTCTTTAAAGTCCTCAGAATACCGGATATAAGTTTTCATGTCTCATCTCAAATTTTATTTTCTTTAAAAAATTTGAGACGACAACTATTCTGACGCAGGGGGTTAGATGAAATTGAGGTAAGCAATTTACCTTTCAACGGCAAGATTAAACAAACAAAAATTAGTTCTTTGGAAGAAGTTTTGCGTTCAAATTTTCTCTTGTTTTGTAATTGTAGAGCTGATCTTGCTAAAGCATATATCGAGTCATTTAAGCAGGAAAACCATAATCATAATAACTTTCTCCGCATATTGAAGAATCGTGGCGTTATTGTGCAGGCCGCTCCAGTTGAATTTGCATTGCTTATTGAGTCAATTCTGATTCCTGATAATAAAACTGATGAGTTCGATAATCTAGATAGGGATAATACGTTTAATTTTGATTATGAATTTACAAACACTTCATCCGCACAAAGGCTTTTTTTCGAAATCCTTATAAATGCTCCCGATCATGGATTAGCACTTATCCAAAAACTTGTTGATCGTGCAATTTTATATTTCTCAGGTGGAAAAGAATGTGGCTCAAACGCTATTACTATTCGTTTACCCGATGGTGATAAAAGGTTTGTTTGGTTGGATTCTTACTTTTGGTCTCGTGGTCAATCAGGTTTTCAATGTATTTCAGCCGCGTTAATGGCGATAGAAGCATGGGCGCATTATCGGATAGAAGCTGGTGAAGACATTAATTCTGTATTAACCAATATTCTTGGTAATCATAATTTACCAGCTGCATTTCTATTAGTTGCAGTTGACATTGTATTTTCTCATTGGCCAAATACGATTGATGTTGCAATTCCATTTCTCTCAAGCCCTGAACTCCTTAGTCTTGATCGTGCTAGGATTGTCATTGATGGGGTCTATTATCCAAATTCATTTTCTGATGAGCAAAAAGGAGATGTAAAACTCGAAGATTTAACGCTTCGACCTTCGAGAAAAATTAGATTAGATTATCTTCTAAGTAAATTTATATTTCCCGAACAAAGGATTAATCGAGAATTGTTGATTGAAGCTCTTAAACAAGCATCTGAACGCTTAGGTAAACCTGAAGAGCCTTTTGATTTCGATGACCCTTCATTTATTGCGCTTCATGCATTGAATAAATTAAATCCTGAGAATTGGGTTGAAATTCTCATAATGCAACCTAATGGAACACAGATAAATGGATTACAATTTCAGGTTCCTGAAAATGAACTAATACTATTAGAAACTCTAAAAAATCGTGGAAACGAAGAGCTTATCAACGCTAATATCCAGATAAAAATATCTTCAGCAGTTGATGATGAATCAAAGTCTTCCGCCAAATTTGTAGAAGAAGCGGTTTGCTGGGCAATAAATGTAATGAATCATCCAATCATAGAGGAAAGTGAACAGCAATATCAACGAGAAGTTTCTATTATAAGCGCGGCAATGATTGCTATGCGCGATGGTAGTATAGAATTTTGCGCCAAACATGCGGATTGGGCGAGAGAAATTTTTAGAAAAACTCTACAAATTAGCAATGTTCCCAGATGGGCTTATCAATCTGGGCTCAGGTACAATATGAAAGCCATCTCATTTTCTGGCTTAATTTATTTATTAAAAGTTTCCTCTGATCAAAAAGATATTGATACGCTTTTCCAAGCTTTACTAAGAAATTATCAAGTAGTTGCGAACGGTTTTGGTGCTACGGTTACTTTTCTTGATGCTATTGATGATCGTTTTCCTCGTGCATTGTTAAGATGCGCTTTATCTGCCTGTATAATACCCGCATTGTACTGGAATCCAGAGAACGGATTGGATGAAAAATCAAAAAAACATAAAGAACATATTCAACACGCTATTAATGCAGAATTAGGATGGTTATCAGAAGGTTTGCCAGAGCCTAATTGGCCCATTTTTCCAATTAATGAGGTTTCTGTTTATAAAGGAATAAAACTTATTGCTGAAAATGTAGATTATTTGGATCCTCCAATTGAACAGAAAATACCAGATTTTATTTTTGATGATTCAACTGCTGGGTTGTGGCTGGGAATGACCCAAAAACTGTACAAACACAGCAAGAGAGAATGGTTAATAAATCTAGCAAAAAGTTACTCAGTTTGGACTTCCATTATCAATGGCGCAGGAATGGACTCAAATATTGACATTATTAAACCACCTAGTAAATGGAATAATGCATTTTACGAATTGCTAGCATATAGTTTATCTTCGTTTGATAAAGAAGAAATTGAACAATTAGTTCTTAATCCTATTTTTTCTTTACCAGATAATTCATTTTTCGATGTTATTACCATATTTCTAAGAAATATTGATGATGATTTCTTCAACAGTGCCGATTTTGAAGAAGCTCTTGCAATTCAGTTACGTTTCGAGTTTGCTAGTAAAATGATGCAAACAAAAGGTTGGAAAAACTTAAATGTGAAACATTCATTTTCAATTGAAAGACATATTGGGCCTGCAATTGCAGTTCTTTTTTTTAATAATTACGGATTTGCCAAATGTTATCTGACGCCTATTGGAATTAATCGGCTAGAAATTTTTCTACCTGTATTAACTAATTTAATCGAAAGTGCTCCTTGTTTTTGTGTTGCCATCTCTTCATTAAATCTCTTTGAAGTTTCACCTAAACCAGTACATATACCAATCATTATTTCAGCAGCTAATATTTGGTTGAGAGACTTTCAAGATCATACTGAGTTTTGGATTGATAATAATATTGGCAGAAGGTTATGTTTGTTATTTGAGAAAATTCTAGATCAGGATTTATCACTTTTTGAATCTGTAACGCCTTTACGAATAGAAGTGGATCGTATCCTTGCCGCACTTATTAGTTTGGGTCTTCCAGAAGCTAAACAGCTTGAAGAATTGCTTGCTAAGTCAGAAAAATTGAAAAATTAGCTATTTAATAGCGCAGGTCAACATTTGTCTAATGTAAAATAGTGGGGCGACATTTGCATTTTTTTTACTTTGTGCCTGTTTTATACCTTAAGCCGATAACCAACCCCGGACTCCGTCAGCAACAGCTTAGGCTGAGTAGGATCGGCTTCCAGTTTTTGGCGGAGCTGGCTCATGTAGATGCGTAGATAGTGGGCGTTTTCCTGATAGGACGGCCCCCAGACTTCCTTTAGAATTTGCTGATGGGTCAGCACCTTGCCGGCATGCTTGACCATGACCGCCAGCAGCCGGTATTGGATGGGGGTGAGATGGACTTCCTGGTTATCCAGCGTGACGACGCGGTTGATTAAATCGACCTTCAGATTGGCGTAACTGAACACCTCGCCGGCGGTCTGATCGGCGCCGCGCAATGAATGGCGGATGGCGACGCGGATGCGGGCCAGCAGTTCGCCGATGCCGAACGGCTTGGTCAGATAATCGTCGGCGCCGGCGTCCAGCGCTTCGATTTTATGCTGTTCGCTGCTGCGCGCCGAAAGCACGATAATCGGCATGGGCGACCAGTCGCGTATGGCTTTGATTACCTCGACGCCGTCTATATCCGGCAGCCCCAGGTCCAGTATCACCAGGTCGGGCTTGCGGACGCTGGCTTCAATGACGCCTTGTTTGCCGTTTTCAGCGGTAAAAACCCCAAAGCCGTGGGTGCTGAGTCCGGTGCGCAGAAAGCGGCGGATGGCCGGATCATCTTCAATCACGATAATCACGGGTTCGGTTTTCGCCATGCGTTTATTCCTCCACGACCGGCGGGGTGTGATGATCCAATGGTATTACAAAGGTAAATTCCGCGCCGCCGCCGAAGCGGTTTTGGGCGTAGATGCGGCCGCCGTGAACTTCAATGATCGCCCGGCATATGGCCAGACCCAGACCGACGCCGCTTTGCGCGGCTTCATGGCGGGATTGGTAAAATTTCTCGAACAAACGCTCTTCCTGGCCTTTTGCTATGCCGGGGCCGCGATCGGCGACGGTAATTTTAACCTCTTCGCTGTTGGTCTCGGCAATAATATCGAGCGGGCTGCCGGGCGGCGTATAGCGTACCGCATTTTCCAGCAGATTAATCAATACCTGTTCTATCATTACGGAATCGGCAAACAGCAGTGGGATACCGGGCGGCAGTTTAACTTTTACCGCCCGGTCTTGCAATTGTTTTTCGGTTAAAGTGAGCGCCGTGCCCACCACTTCCTCGATTGGATGCCATTGTTTGTTTAATTCCAGAGCGCCGGCGTCCAGCCGGGCCATGTCGAGTATGTTATTCACCAGACTGGACATGCGTTCCGCTTCTTCGACAATGGCGCGACTTAGATCCAGTTTGTCCTGGGATTGCAATTGGCCGCTGTCTTCCGCCAAGGTGCTGGCGGAACCGATGATAGTCGCCAACGGCGTGCGCAAATCGTGGGAAATGGCGCTCAGCAAGGAATTGCGCAAACGCTCCGCTTCGATTTGCGTATGCGTTAGTCTGGCCTGTTCGGCGAAGCGGATGCGGGTAATGGCTTGGCCGATCTGGCGGAGAAAAGTTTCCAGCAGTTTTTGCTGTTCCGGCAGATAAACCCGGCGCAGATTGACCGGCAATAAGGCCAGCACGCCGATAACCTGATCTTCGTTTTGAATGGGATAATAAACCGCCGTTGCGCCGGGCAAGGTATTCGTGCCTTGACCGGCCATTTCGTTATGGTCGAACACCCATTGGGCGACGCTGAGATCGCAGCCGTGCAAGGATTCGGCCAGCGCTGTTTCCTTCGGATAAACTACCTGACCATGCTTATTCGGGAACAGGATGACGTTGTTACTGCTGAATTCGGAGTGCAGATGCCGTACCGCGGTGCGCACCACTTCGGATTCGCTCTGGCTGGCGGCCAAATCCTTGCTCATCGCGTATAACACGGCGGCGCGCCGTTCCCGGTGCGAGGCGACCTTGGCTTGCGAGCGGACATTGATCATCAGATTGCTGATGACGACGCCGACCACCAGCATCGCCAGCAAGGTGATCAAAAACTGGCTGTTGACCACCCTGAAACTGTAGTTCGGCTCCACGAACAGATAATCCAGGCAGCCTACCCCAAGCACCGAAGCCAGTATCGACGGGCCGCGCCCGTAACGGGTGGCGATGAATACCACGCCGAGCAGATATACCATCACCAGATTGGCCAGCTCCAGGCGGCCGAATACCAATTGGCCGATGCCGGTGCTGAATAGGGTCACTGCTACGGCCCAGATATAACCTAAATAGCGCTTCTTGGTTTTTGAAGGGATGCGTTGCCGTAAACCCGGCAGCGGGGTTTTCTTGAATAGCGACTCGCTGCTGAAATCTTGCCGGCCTTCCCTTAGCGGGCTGCCTAATAAATAAATATTGATGTTATGGGCATGGCTGATCATTACGTCCACCACGGAGCCCAGCAACCAGCGCCGCCAGCCGCGCCGCATGGGTTTGCCCATCACGAGTTTGTTGATATTGCGGTCGCGGGCGAAGCGGATAATCGCTTCGCTGAGTTCGGGGTTGCTGAGGGTGACAGTCTCCGCGCCTAGTTGTTCGGCCAGCCGCAACATGCGTAATACCGAGTCGCGTTTCACGGCGGGCATGCGTTGCAGTTGCGGGGTTTCGACATAAACGACTATCCACTCGGCGCGCAAGCTGGTGGCCAGCCGTTTTCCCGCCCGTATCAGGCGCTCCGCCATGGCGTTTGGGCCTATGCAAACCAATATGCGTTCGTTGACTTGCCAGACTTCGCGTATGGAGTGGTCTTCGCGGTAATCGAGCATTTGCGCGTCGACGCGGTTGGCGGTTTGCCGTAACGCCAATTCCCGCAACGCGATTAAATTGCCTTTCCGGAAAAAATGGCTGACGGCTTCCTGCGCCTGTTGCGGTAAATAGATTTTGCCTTCCTTGAGGCGGAGTAATAATTCGTCCGGCGGTAAATCGACCAGTTCGATTTCATCGGCGTCTTCAAAGACCGTGTCCGGGACGGTTTCCCAGACGCGGATGCCGGAAATCTGGCCTATGTCGTCGTTCAGGCTTTCCAGATGCTGTACATTCAAGGCTGTATAAACGTCTATGCCGGCATCCAGCAACTCGTGTATATCTTGCCAGCGTTTCGGGTGCCGGGAGCCGGGAGCGTTGGTGTGCGCCAGTTCGTCCACCAGAATAATGGCCGGGCGGCGTTTTAAGGCGGCGTCGATATCGAATTCCTGCAAGACCGTGCCTTTATATTCGATTTTGCGGGTGGGCAGGCAATCCAAGCCTTCTAGAATGGCTTGCGTTTCGCGGCGGCCGTGCGTTTCCACCAGCCCGACCACGACATCCAGATTTTCGTTGCGCCGTTCCCTGGCCGCCATTAACATGGCGAAGGTTTTACCGACGCCGGCGGCGGCGCCGAAAAAAATCTTCAGGCGCCCGCGTTTGGCTTTGGCGTTATCGCGTTCCACGCGAGCAAGCAGTTCGTCAGGATCGGGTCTTTCTATAGGCATACTGGTTAGCTTGTTGCTTAGTGTGACTGCTTATTTGCAGGCGTTTTGACGAGCATGGCCTCCAAGGCTTCCATGCGTTTATGCAGACGGTTCAGTTCCGCCAGAATTTGCTGATTGTGATCGGGCGCCGGATTAGTCTGATGTTCGATCAATTTGATGTTTTCGCCCATGGCGTCAAGATTTTTACCGATTAGAGCTACCGAGATCAGCGCGGTGGATAATGCAAACAAAACCAATCCGACCAATATTAACGCAGCCGCCAGCAAGCGGCCGAAAAACGATACCGGCACCACATCGCCGAAACCGACGTGCGTCATGGTCACCCATGCCGACCAGATGCCGTCCATGGGCGATTTGATGTTTGGATCGATAATAAACAGCACCACGCCTACGACCAGCGTGATCACCGTGGCCAATAAGCTTAAATAAGTCAGATTTTTGGATTTAAAAATTTCCCGGCGAAGATTATCGCCCCAGCGCATAGCGTTATTCAGATCAGTCAACCAGTTCATTCAGCCCTTCCTCGTTTTAGTTATAGTTTTTTAAATAATTATAAAAATTAATAGGGTCAGCTATCCGGCTGTTGACGCCGGAACTTTTTAATTCTATTCCAACCACTGTAAAATAATTATCAATTTTCAGAACCATAGTGTAAAGATATTATATATTTTCTTTATATTTTTTAAGGAATTTCGCACTATGGCCGGTTATCTTTTGCCTTGCAATCCGCCGGTATGGATAACGACCAGACGTCGTCCGGGGCTAAAAAAACCGCCGGCTATCAAGTCATAAACAGCATACATCATTTTTCCGGTATAAACCGGCTCCAAAGGAATGGCGTGGCGGTTTTCAAAATCGCGGATAAATCTCAGCAGTTCCGGAGTGCTTGCGGCAAAGCCGCCGCAGTGGTAGTCCGGAATAATTCGCCAGTTATCCCGGAGCATAGCGCGGTTGCCGAGTAATTGCGCTACGTCATGAGCCAGAAACGGCGCTTTTAACGCGGCGATTCCTAAAACCAGGGCATGCGGCGGGGCGGCGCTTATCATGCCGGCCAGCGTTGCGCCGCTGCCGCAGGCCGCCGCTAATACATCATATTCGATTGGAATTTCGGCGACGCCTTCGATGACGCCTTGGAGAGCCAAATCGGTTGCGCCGCCCTCGGGAAGCCAATATTCGCCGGCTTTAAGTGCGGGCAAACTGTCATTTAGCTTAAATTGGCGTAATTGCCGATATTCTTGCCGGGATATGAAGCGCATCTCCATGCCGAAAGCCTGTAAATCGGTCAAGGTCGGATTCAACAGGGCAGGGCGTTCGCCTCTGATATAGGCGGCGGTTTCAATGGAGAGGTTCAGGCCGGCGTAAGCCAGCGCGTGTAAATGATTGGAATAAGCGCCGCCCATGCTGATCAGGCGGCGCGTATTATTTGCCAAGGCATGGTCGAGTATGTATTTCAGCTTGCGCCATTTATTTCCGGAAATCACCGGATGCAGCAAATCGTCGCGCTTGATCCATAGCTCCAGCCCGGCATGGTCTATCAGCGGTTCGGAAATGCGTTGCAGCGGACTGGCCGCTAGTTTTGCCTGTAGCGCGGCCAAGTGCGGGTGCGTCATTTCTTCCCGGCGTGTCCGGCTTGCAGTATCGCCCAGGCCACTTCGGCGGCCTGCCGGTTTGGCATGACATCGTGGACGCGGAATATCCGCACGCCCGCCATGACGCCCAAGGCCGTGGTTACCGCCGTCGCCGTTACCAACTGCTCCGGCGCGGATACATTCAGCAGATTGCCCATGAAGCGTTTCCGGCTGGCGCCGAGCAAAACCGGATAACCGAGCCCGGTCAAACGATCCAGCCCCGCCAGTAGCGCCAGATTGTCCTGTTTGCGTTTGCCGAAACCGATGCCGGGATCGATAATTATTTGCGCGGCTTTAACGCCTGCCGCCAATGCCGCTTCTATGCGCTCGGTCAACAAGGTTTGCACTTCGGCCGCCACATCCTGATAAAACGGATTGTCCTGCATGGTTAGCGGCGCGCCTTGTCTGTGCATGAGTATTATCCGCGCGCCGGAAGCGGCGGCTAACGCCAGCATGGCCGCATCGTCCAGCCCGGCCGAGACATCGTTAATCATATTGGCGCCGGCATGCAAGGCCGCCGCCGCGACTTTGCTTAAAGTGGTGTCTATGCTGATGACGGTATCGGGGTAGCGGGCGCGCAGTTCGGCGATAACCGGCATCACCCGCTCGATTTGTTCGTCGGCGCCGACCGGTAAGCTGCCCGGCCTGGTCGATTCGCCGCCTACATCGATGATATCCGCGCCTTCCGCTATCATGGTTGCAGCTTGCCGTAGCGCCGCGCCCAGACCGGTGTATTTACCGCCGTCCGAAAAACTGTCCGGCGTTACGTTTAAAATGCCCATGATTTGGGGCTGTGTAGATGCTATCATCGAATTTCGGCTCTAAACTTTTGATTTATTGTAATTATTCAGCCCCGTAGGATGCGCTTCACTGCGTTCATCCTACTCGCTGTCTGCGCCTGAGCCCATGGCTTTATGATGCGGCCGCCGGCGCCTGGGCGCCATCAATTTTATAATATGCGGCATCTTGTCTATCCAGTCAACAACCAACATGACTTGGCGCTTGACTTATTGAGAAGCATGGCATTACTATCTGCCTATGATTTCAGCCATCCATAAACGCCGTCCGCTATGGTTATAGCAGACGCAATTCCGAATTCAGTATAAGGATGTTATCTTTTAAACCAATGCTGCTAAGCCATATAACGCTGTTGATCTTGCTGGCGTTCACCTTGTCCGGCTGTCTGTCGCCGATAGCCATCGACAGCATGTCCTTGTCGTATAACGAAGCCACCGCCAACGACATTTCCGAACAACTGCTGCTTAACATCGCCAGAGCGGAACATAATGAGCCGATACATTTTTCCGGCATTTCCAATATCGCCGCCACCTTGAACTTTCAAGCCAATATAGGCGCCACCCCGGTGCTGACCGGCAGCAACGGTTCGACGATTATGCCGTTTATCAGCGCCACCGCTTCGGAAAATCCCACCGTCAGCATTATTCCGATGCAAGGCGAAGAATTTACCAAGCGCATGCTGACACCGATGACGGAAGATAAACTGGCTTTGCTGTTACGCCAGAATGTTGAGGTCGATATGCTGTTGCGGATGGCGGTGCTGGAATACCGCAGCCTGGAAAACGACCGCGAAGAGGTTTACCATAACCGTCCGCGCAATTGGGATGACTACACGACGTTTCGGCGCATAGCGCTGCATTTGTCGTCAATACAGGATCACGATCAACTCTATTTCGAGCCGTTGATTCTGGAAAAACATTGGACTCTGCCCGCTAAAAGCATGACGCCGCAAGGCTTGCAAGCTCTGGAAAAAGAATACGAGGTAACCCAGGACCGCCAGCGGGACGAATATTTGCTCGGCAAGCAATACGCCGGGCGTATCGTCATCAGCAATTACAATCCCATGCTGTTGACGGCGGCCGAACGCAACCGCTTAAGCGAAGAGACGGAATTAATGGCGCCTAACGAGCTGCTGGTCGATATCCGGCCCGGCTATCTGGGCGGCGAATATCCCTTGCACGGCAAATTGCGGCTGCGCAGCTTCAGCAATATCATTTATTTTATCGGCCGCACGCTGTCCACGGAACCGGAAGGCCATGTCGGCAAAGATCCGCGCACTTCATCGGTAACTGAAAATCCGCCATTCACTTTGGCTATTAGCGTCTCGGACGAAAAACCGGCCAATTCCGGCTTGGCGGTGAAATATAAAGACCAGTATTACTCGGTGGACGCCGATAAAGATTACGCCTGGAACGAAACCGCTTTCCGGATACTTTCGCAAATGTTTCAGATGACGGTTTCGGAACTTCCGAAATCGGTTGGGCCGAGTATTACGATTTCTAAATAATTCGGTTTGGTCCGGGTATGATTTTATACTTGAGAGACTCAGGCCGGAAAATGCTCGCCGGCAATGGCCAGTATTTCCGCTTCGGTGCGCGCGGATTTACTCGCCAAAGCCCATAAATCGAAAAACGGCGCGTAGCCTCTGGCCATGGCGCCTACCATGGGAAAACCGAAATGCTCCAAAGTGGCTTGCAAGACTTTTTGCGTAAAACCGCTGCGATGGGCCATGTAAAGATTGCCCGCCGCTAGCTGGGGGCGATGCCCGTATAGAATATCCAAGGGCGCAATTTCTCCGGCCGGGGAGTTGTAGGCGGCCTGGACAAGTTTGTCTTCGGCGATCAAGGCGCAAACGGATTTAAGGTCGGGACAGGTAATCACCAGAAAACCGTCCGGTTTCAATACCCGGAGAAACTCCTGGATACTCACCGGAATTTCATGCGGATACAAATGCTCAATATTATGGCTGGAGAATATGGCGTCCACGGATGCGCTGTCCACGGCCGCCATGTCCAGCATGGTGCCGACGATGTCCGGGTTGACGCGTTCGTCTATATCCAGACGCAGTTCGCGCCATTCATCGCTATTAAAACCTCGGGTGGTCTTATCTTTATATTTAGGCCCACAGCCGACATGCAGAAAGGTTTTCATCAATTGTCCTCAAATGTTTATGAACCGGGTTTCCCCGCTTATTTTAACAACTAACCGCCCGGTTGCGGTCGGTTATCCATTCGCTCCAGGAGCCGGCGTACAGTCTGGAGCCGCTAAGGCCTGCCGCTTCCATCGCCAGTAGATTATGGCAGGCGGTGACGCCGGAGCCGCACATGTGGACGACTTGCTTGGCGGGAGCGGCGTTGGTCAAACGCTGGAACTGACCGCGCAACGCCGCCGGCGCTAAAAACAGGCCGTTGGCGTCCAGATTCAACTGAAAAGGCCGGTTGAGGGCTTTGGGAATGTGGCCGGCTACTGGATCGATGGGTTCCTGCAAGCCTTTAAATCGTTCCGGGGTGCGGGCGTCTATCAGGGTAATGCCGCCGGCTGCCAAACCATCCTCCACTTCGCGGGCGGTTAGCCATTGCCCATTGTCCGGGTAGCTTCTGAACGTTGCGCGGTTGACGGTGGGCAGCGCGGCGGTGAGCGGCAGCCCAAGTCTTCGCCATTGCTTGACGCCGCCGTCCAATACCGCCGCCGCTTCATGCCCCAGGCAACGCAATAACCACCACATCCGGCCGGCAAACATGCCGCCGGCGTCGTCGTATACGACGACCTGGGTACGGTTGCCGACGCCGGCGGCGCCCAAATATTCGGCAAGCGCCTTAAATTCAGGCAGCGGGTGGCGGCCGGTATAGGATTTTACCGGCGCGGACAAATGCCGGTTTAAATCCGCGTAACGGGCGTCGGGCAAATGCGATTGCCGGTAAGCCCGGCCGCCGGCCTGAGCGTCCAGAAGGGAAAACCGGCAATAGAATATCACCCAGTTTGGAGCGTTGAGATGCTCGGCCAATGCCGGCGCGGAAATCAGAGTCGTATAAGTCATGCTGAGCCTTTAATAAAGTTAAACAGGGGTAAATGCTTTTTTGCGTTTTATCTGGTTGCGAGCGGACAGTTCCATGGCTGTTTGAATTCTTGGCGCATTTTATAGATTCAAAGTAATGGTATGCCCACTTAGGTATCTCGTTAATTATAATGTAATAGTTCTATGTTAAATAAAAGGAGCTTTTTAATCACAAAAAGGATAATTCTAATGAAAAAGAAAAAATTGAATACTATTTTATCGCCATTGGCTCTGGCTTTATTATGTCTGGCCGGTAGTGGTACGGTTTACGCCGATCGGGATAATGATAACGACCTTAAAACCGTTACCCCAATCAAGCACGTCATTGTTTTGATTGGCGAAAACCGTAGTTTCGATAACATTTACGGCGCTTATCAGCCTAAAAACGGCCAAAAAGTCGCCAATTTGCTATCCAAAGGCATTATCAACGCCGACGGCGCGCCCGGCCCTAACGCCGCTCTGTCCGCGCAAGCTTCCTTGATAAACATCCCTGGCGCCTATTTTGTCAACCAGCCTGCTTCCAATAAAACGCCTTACGGCGCGCTGCCCATTCCTAATACCAGCTATGTGCCCGCCGTGGGCGTAACTTACGCCGAAATTAGCAAAGATCCAGGCGCTTCGTCCCAACCGTTCGATACTTCCGTAACCACAGCGCAATTGCAACAAGCTTCTCCGGCATTAAGACTTTCCGATCTGCCTCTGTTGACCACCGGCGGCGCCGGCCAGAATATCTGTAACGTCTCGCCGACGGATACTTGGCCTGCATATCCGCCGCAAGGCTGCTACGAAAACGATGCCCGCATCTTGGGTTATTCGAATCTGGCGAATCAGATATTTCCATTGACCGGCGCCGGTAATCCCAACAGCCTGCCTTATGACAGCTTTACCGGCGACCAAGTGCACCGTTTTTTCCACATGTGGGAACAGTCCGACTGTAATGTCGCCAACGCCACCAAGGAAAATCCAGCCGGCTGCTTGAACGACTTATACCCTTATGTCGGCGTAGCGCGCAACGACGGCTCCACCAGTAACTCCATGGGCTTTTATAACGTTAATAATGGCGACGCGCCGCTATTGAAACAATTGGCCGATGAATACACGTTAAGCGACAACTACCATCAACCGGTCATGGGCGGCACATTCGTGCAGCACATGATGATGATGACCGGCGACGCCATGTGGTGGCAACCTTATACCAACGCTCAAAATCAGACTTTGACCCAACCGCCTGCTTCCGTAATAGCCAACCCTACCCCTGTAAGCAATACGAGCATTGCTTTTACGGCGGATAAATCCTGGACTTCTTGCGACGCATCCTGGGTGCAAACCATCATAGCCTACGAAGCCAGCTTGCCATGGCGCCCCGATTTGTCGCCTACCACCTGTACGCCGGGCAAATATTATCAAATCAATAACACCAGTCCGGGCATCTTGCCAAACGGCTCGATCAACGACGCCGCTATTACCAGCGGCTCCTTGGTTCCTCCATCCTCGATCCGCACTATCGGCGACGCTTTGAACGATAAAAAAATCTCTTGGGCGTATTACGGCGGCGACTATAACGCGGCGGTGCGCGTCGCCAACGGCTCCACCGATCCGATCGACAACATGATAGGCGTCAGCAATTACTACTGCGATATTTGTAACGCATTCCAGTATTCCTCCTCCATCATGCTCGATCCGGCGCAACGCTCGGCGCACATTAAAGACGCGGTGGATTTTCTGGCCGCGGTGCAAAAAGGTACGCTGCCCGCTGTTTCTTACGTGAAACCGGACAGTTTTACGGACGGCCATCCGGCCAGCTCCAAATTGGATTTATTTGAAGCTTTGCTGAGCAATATCTACACACAGTTGAAAAGCAATCCGGACTTGTTTAAAGACACCGTATTGTTCGTAACCTGGGATGAGGGCGGCGGATACTGGGATTCCGGTTTCTATCAGCCGGTGGATTTCTTCGGCGACGGTCCGCGTATCCCGACTCTGGCGATTTCGCCGTACTCGCGCGGCGGTAATATCGACCATACCTATAACGATCACGCATCCATCCTGAAGTTCATCGAACGCAATTGGGGCTTGGATCCTATAACTAGCAGAAGCCGAGATAATCTGCCTAACCCCCAACAGGACAAACATAACCCTTACGTGCCTAAAAACATGCCGGCGATAGGCGATATGTTCACTATGTTCGATTTCGGTAATCAAGTTTACAACCGTTAACAGGTCTTAATTTTTAAGATCCACGCCATACCTTTACACCGCCAGGCCGTGCAATGTGGCCGGGCGGTGTATGCATAATCGACGCGTTAACCGCGTAAAATAAAAAATTAGCTTCCTCAATAATGTGTGGATGTCACTAATTCAAGGATAATACAATTTTACCGAAATGTTGATTTGCCTCCATATAAGCATGGGCCGATTCGGCTTCCGCCAATGGAAACACCCGGTCTATGACCGGACTGATGCGGCCCTCCGCCAGCAGCGGCCAGACTTTGTCCCGCAATTGCCGGGCGATGGCCGCCTTGAACGCGGCGTCCCGCGCTCTTAAGGTCGAGCCGGTGATCGTCAGGCGTTTTTGCATGATCCGCCACAGATTGATTTCGCTTTGCGCGCCGTTTTGGATGGCGATCTGCACTAATCGGCCTTCATCGGCCAGACATTTCAGATTGCGCGGAAAATAATCGCCCCCCACCATATCCAGAATCAGATGGACGCCTTGGCCGGCGGTTAACGCCATTATTTCGGCGACAAAATCCCGCTCTTTATAATTGATGGCGGCCCCGGCGCCCAGCGCCAGACATTTTTGGCATTTTTCCGCGCTGCCGGCGGTGACGTAAACCATAGCGCCGAAAGCCTTGGCAAGTTGTATGGCCGTTGTGCCGATACCGCTGCCGCCGCCATGCGCCAACAGGGTTTGGCCGGATTTTAACCCGCCTCTTTCAAACACGTTGTGCCAGACTGTGAAAAAAGTTTCCGGTAGGGCGGCGGCATGCACGAAACTGAAATTTTCCGGTATCGGCAGGCAACAGGCGGCGTCAGCGACGCAATATTCCGCATAACCGCCGCCGGTGACTAATGCGCAGACCCGGTCGCCGGGTTTAAGGGTAGAGGCTTGCGCTCCCATGCCCGCAACCGTGCCGGCTATCTCCAATCCCAAAGTTTCCGAAGCCCCCGCCGGCGGGGGGTATAAGCCTTGGCGCTGCATCAAGTCCGGCCGGTTGACGCCGGCCGCGGCTACTTTGATCAGCACTTGATTTTCGGCAGGGCTCGGTATGGGTTGATCGTCTAATTGCAGCCCGCCGCCGGCGGAAATTAATTTAATCGCGTACATTTTGTGGTTTTTATTAGTTTTTACTTAACGTATATTAACGAGTATGAAATAATTCCATGCTTTATGTAACTATTCGGCGCATATAAGGGAATCGCGAAAACCCGCCCTAGATGTTTCGATAAGTTGAGCGCGAATGTATAAGCTATTGATTACTATAGACAGCAGTTCGCGCCGAGCTTGTCGGAGCGTGGTTTTTCGAGGTTCCTATAGGTTAAGCCGGCCGCCGGATTTTCGGCGCTGGTCTATAGTTACTGTTATTGCGCTGAATGGCAAGTGATTTTATAACTGTTAAATATGAATGATATCTTACCGGTGCGGCAACTTCCGGAAAATAAAGTGGGCAAGGATTATGTAATAGGCGATTTGCACGGTTGTTACGAATTACTGGAGCGCCTGCTGGACGCCGTTAATTTCGATATGAAAACGGATAGGTTGTTCGCGGTCGGCGATTTGATAGACCGCGGCCCGGATTCCTTGCGCTGTCTGGGACTATTGTCCGAACCCTGGTTTTTTTCTGTGCTGGGTAATCACGAACTGATGCTGCTGGATTTTTTTGAGCCTTATTTACGGAAGGGCGTATTGCAAAGTTTCGCTCATCTGGATAATAACGGCTTTCTTGATTACGGCGGGGCCTGGGTGGAAAACTATTTCGTCGCCGAAACGAAATCCATGTCGGAAGAATTTGACCGCTGCCTCGCGTATGTGCGCGATTTACCGCAGATCGTCGTCGTGGGCGAAGGCGATAACCGCTTCAATATTATTCACGCCGAACTGCTCAGGCCCGACCATAAATTCGCCAAGCGGGAAGTCTGGCTGGATAGCGAGATCGACGGTTGGCTAGATCAGAAAATACTGCGGCATGATGTAGAGGAGCGCTTGTTGTGGGGGCGGACTTTATTGACGGTGCGCGCCGCTAAGCTGAAAAACGCCAATGTGCAGCCCGGCTTGTCGATGACTTTTTGCGGGCATACCTTGGATCACAAAATCAGGCGGGTGCTTTCGCATGTCTGTATCGATACCGGCGCATTCATGAGCGCGGATGAAACCGCACACCCTTACGGTCTGACGCTATTTGACGTGCAATCGTCCTCCTTTTATCAGGCTTCTTATACCTGTAATGATGTGGTGAAGGAAAATTTTCCGCGTAGCTGATCCGAATCGCGCTTATTTAAATATAAAGACGTACACTATAGGCGCCGACGCCGGGAGACGCATCGGCCGCGATTTGGGCAAAATTAATCAATCAAGTCAGACTGCCGAAACATGTATCCTGTTTTATATAGTTTCCGCCGTTGCCCTTACGCCATGCGGGCGCGGTTGGCGATAGCCGCTGCTCAAATCGCCGTGGAGTTGCGCGAGATTGAGTTGCGCGATAAACCGGACGCCATGTTGTCGGCTTCGCCGAAAGGAACCGTGCCGGTATTGCAGCTTGAAAACGGCGAAGTCATCGCCGAAAGCCTGGATATTATGTATTGGGGCTTGGGCCGGAATGATCCGCTGCGCTGGCTTGAGGCCGGGCGGCTAACGCAGGCCGATGCTTTGATTCAATGGAACGATGGCGAATTCAAGGTATACTTGGATCGCTACAAGTATGCGGATCGATATCCGGAACGCTCGGCGTCCGCATATCGGCGGGAAGGCGAACGGTTTTTAGCGGCGCTTGAGCAGCGTTTGAACAAACATCCTTACTTGTGCGGCGCCAGTTTTTCCCTGGCGGATGCGGCCATTCTACCGTTTATCCGGCAGTTTGCCGCCGTCGATAGCATCTGGCTCCAGACAGCGCCTTATCCGGCGCTACGGGAGTGGCTGCGTCAATTTTTGATCAGCCGGCTTTTCAATGCGGTGATGATCAAATATAAACCATGGCGACCTAACGATCCGCGGATATTATTCGGAGTAGAGAGACAATTAGTATGATACGGGCAGGCATAGTTGGGGGCACCGGTTACACCGGGGTGGAATTATTGCGGATCTTGGCTTTGCATCCGCAGGTCGAATTGGCGGCGGTGACTTCCAGAGCCGACGCCGGACAGCGTGTGGATGCGCTTTATCCCAGTTTGCGGGGGTTATGCAATCTGGCGTTTACGCTGCCCGAGCTTGATAATCTCCGCGATTGCCAAGTGGTGTTTTTCGCCACCCCTAACGGTACGGCCATGCTTATGGCGGCGGAATTACTGGCGCGGGGCGTAAAAGTGATCGATCTATCGGCGGATTTCCGGCTCAGGGACGCCGGCGAGTGGGAAACCTGGTACGGCATGCCGCACGCCGCTCCGGATTTGCTGGCCGAAGCCGTCTACGCCTTGCCGGAAATAAACCGGGAGGCTATCCGCCAGGCGCGCTTGCTGGCCTGTCCCGGCTGCTATCCAACGGCGGTGCAATTGGGATTTTTGCCGCTGGTGGAGCAGGGGCTCGTCGATACCGGACATTTGATCGCCGACGTTAAATCCGGCGTCAGCGGCGCCGGCCGGAAAGCGGAGCTGAACTTTCTGTTCAGCGAATGCGGCGAAAGCTTTAAAGCCTATGCGGTTGGCGGCCACCGGCCTTTGCCGGAAATCCGGCAAGGTTTGCAACGTGCGGCCGGCCGGCCGGTGGGTTTGACGTTTGTGCCGCATTTGACGCCGATGATACGCGGCATCCATGCGACCCTATATGCGCGCTTGACCGCCGCCGCCGATTTGCAGGCCTTATTCGAGCAGCGCTATAGCGGGGAACGGTTTGTCGACGTGTTGCCGGCGGGCGCGCTTACCGATACCCGCCATGTACGCGGCAGCAACCGTTGTCAGATTGCCGTGCATCAGCCGCAGGGCGGCGATACCGTGGTGATATTGGCGGTCATCGACAATCTGGTGAAAGGCGCGTCCGGCCAGGCCGTGCAGGCCATGAATCTGATGTTCGGCTTGCCGGAGGCCATGGCTTTGGAAACCGTGGCTTTGTATCCTTAGTAACGGTAGGGTGGGCATGTAATGCCCACGCGGTTTCAAAGCCTAAATGCATGGGTATTACTTATACGCCCATACTAGCTGTTCGGAGTAGCCAGCTACCCGGCAGTTGACGCCGGAGCGCCCGGCTGAGGACGCTGTGAATACTTTCGCCCGGCGTCCATGCCGGTCAAACCTCCGCCAGGCGCTCCGGCGCCAACAGCCAAGCTTGTCTGCTATCGGCGGATCTTTTAAAAAGCGATCATGTGTAGGGCGGGTTAGATGCTTGCATCGTAACCCGCCATGGCCTCAAAGATATATAACGATCTTTGATTATGCCTAATTTTATCTGTCTTTGGTTTTTCAAAAATGAAAGTCGGGTGAGTAAAATCTTGGCGAGTTACGATGCAAGCATCTAACTCGCCCTTGTATTTGTATTGGTTGTTTTTATCCCTGGCAATGTTAAAATTTAAATTATGGATTATGCGCTCTCTGATCATGCAAGAAAACGCATCTCTAAACGGCAAATTGCAATTGAATGGATTGAAGAGACATTAACCTATCCGGCAAGAATCGAACCCGACCAAGTGGACCATACTTTTCTGCATGTGTTAAGGCCTATTCCTCAACGCGGATTTCGGGTGTTGCGCGTGCTCTATAACGAAACCGTTGAGCCTATTGTGATTGTCACCGCCTATTTTGATGACGAGGTAAAAGATTTATGAAAGTCGAATTTGACCCCATTGCGGATACCGCTTATCTGGAGCTCTTGGAGGGCGATGTGGAGCAATCCAAACAACTTGAGACAGGCGTAATTGCGGATTTTGACGTGGAAGGACGACTCTTAGGCATCGAAATTTTGTATGTCAGCAAGCGGGCTACGTTGCAACCTTCAAAACAGGCCGCTTAAATAGAAGAACAACCTTGGAAGAGAGTTAAGGTATTAAATTTTATGCGTCGCCCCCGGAAACCCCAATTGCCGCCAGGCTTCATAAAGCACGATCGACACGCAATTGGAAAGATTCAAACTGCGGCTTTCCTGGCGCATGGGTAAATAGAGCTTTAAATCGTCCGGATGCTTGTCGAGAAAATCGGCGGGCAGGCCGCGCGTCTCCGGGCCGAAGAGGAGGGCGTCGCCGCTTTGATAGGCGATCCCGTTGTACGGGCTGGCGCCCTTAGTGGTTAACGCGAATAGGCGCGGCGGCTTGGCTCTGTCGATATAGTCCCGCAAAGTGGCGTATTGGCGGATGTTAACCCATTCGTGGTAATCCAGCCCGGCTCTGCGCAAGCGTTTGTCGTCCAGCGTAAAGCTTAGCGGCTGGATAAGGTGCAAATGTGCGCCGGTATTGGCGCACAGACGGATGATGTTGCCGGTATTGGCGGGTATTTCCGGCTCGAACAGCACTATATCCAGCATGTTTGCAATGACAGGCGGCAAGAGCGGCGAGCCCCAAACCGGCCTGTTATTGTTTCTCGATGTCTATCGCCGCCAGCTGCCAGATATCCCGGTTATATTCGCTGATGGTGCGGTCGGTGGAAAACTTGCCGCTGGCGGCGGTGTTGAGTATGCTCATTTTCGTCCAGAGGTCTTGGTCGCGGTAGGCTTGGTCAACCCGTTTCTGCGCTTCGATATAACTGCGGAAATCCGCTATCGTCATCCACGGATCGTGCGGGCTTTTTAACGAGGCGATAATATCGTCGAAAATGCCGGGTTCGAATTGGTTAAAATGCCCGCATTCCAACAGGCGCATGACGTTTTGCAGATCGGCGTCCTGATTGATATACGCCTGCGGGTCGTAATGATTGCGCATGGCTTCGACTTCCGATTCGGTGAGGCCGAACAGAAAGAAATTCTCCTGGCCGACTTCTTCCAGAATTTCGATATTGGCGCCATCCAGGGTGCCGATAGTCAGCGCGCCGTTCATCATGAATTTCATATTGCCGGTGCCGGACGCTTCCTTGCCGGCGGTGGATATCTGTTCCGACAAATCGGCGCCGGGGCAGATTTTTTCCATCGCCGACACCCGGTAATTGGGCATGAACACCAATCTAAGTTTATCGCCGATGGCCGGATCGCTGTTGATGACGTTAGCGACATTATTAATCAGTTTAATGGATTTTTTCGCCATCGCGTAGCCGGGCGCGGCCTTGCCGCCTATCAATACGCAGCGCGGCGTCCAGTTTTGCGTATCGCCGCGCTTAATGCGGTCGTAAAGATGAATAACGTGCAGTAAGTTAAGTATCTGCCGCTTGTATTCATGAATACGCTTCACCTGGACGTCGAACAGGGAATCAACGTTAATATCAATATCGTGTTCGTCTTTTTTGTAATCGACAAGTCGCTGTTTATTCAGGCGTTTCAGCTCCGCCCATTGTGATCTGAAACCCGGATCTTCGGCGTAAGGGCGTAACTTGGCCAGCTCGGATAAGTCGGTTATCCAGGCGTCGCCGATGGTGGCGGTAATAAATTGCGCCAAATCCGGATTACAGGCCGCCAGCCAGCGTCTAGGCGTAACGCCGTTGGTTTTGTTATTGAACTTGAGCGGCCATAATTCGTAAAAGTCCTTGAACAGGCCGTCCTGCAGCAATTTTGAGTGCAGCGCGGCGACGCCGTTGACGGAAAAGCTACCGACGATAGCCAGAAACGCCATGCGGACTTTTTTGTCGTAGCCTTCTTCTATGATGGACATGCGCGCCATCCGCTCGTGATCGCCAGGCCAGCGCGACGAAACTTCCGCCAGGAAATAGGCGTTGATATCGAAAATAATTTCCATTAAGCGCGGCAGCAAATTCTGCATCATACTGACCGACCATTTTTCCAACGCTTCCGGCAACAAGGTATGATTGGTATAGGCCATGGTATTGCAAGTAATGGTCCAGGCATCTTTCCAGGATAAACCA
>JBEKBU010000035.1:0-21044 GCA_050015235.1 Methylomonas sp.
CTATGATCTGTTGTTTGGCTTGCGGCAGGACATCGCCCAGGGTTTCCAAATATATACGGGTGCGGGTGATTTCCGGCGCTTTTAGATATTCCGCCAATACCTGATTAAACGCGCTGACATCGCCTTCCGCCTCATTGACGCGCTTGAAGCGGTAACCTTCCGCGGCCCGAATTTTTTGATCCGCCTCGCCCCGCGCCCGCGGCACCGCTTTATTGTATTCGCCGTTAGCCAGGTTAATGGAGTTTTCCCGATCTTGTTGCGCCCGATTGACTTCATTAAACGAGGGTTGTACCGGTTCGGGCGGATTCACGTTTTTTAGCTGTATCTGATTAATCGTTAGGCCAAGCTGGTAGAGTTTCGACAATTCGCGAGTCCGCAGCAGGGCGGCTTCCTCGATTTCCTGCCGGCCGACGGTTATAATTTCATCGACGGTGCGATCGCCAACCACTTCGCGCATGACGGCTTCGGATAAATCGCGCAATGTTTGCGCCGGATCGCGGACATCGAACAAATATTTGTCCGGATCGGTAATCCGGTATTGAACGATCCATTCCACCAAGGCGGAATTTAAATCGCCGGTGACCATGGATTTTTCAAGTTTAGGATCTTCGCCGATTTGATCGGGATTGGTAAAACCGGGCGTAACAAAACCAAATTCCAGTTTCTGCTGACGCTGCGAGGGTACTTCATAGACTATATCGATACCGAAAGGCAGCTTGACATGCAAACCGGAAGATACTTTTTCCAGATATTTGCCGAAGCGTAACACGATGCCTTCCGATTCAGCCGGAATGGTATAAAAACCGGTCGAAGCCGCGATAAATATCACTAAGGCCAATACTATCAGAGGAATCGTCTTGGACAGGGACAGCCCGTCCGGCAACCTCTCGAAGATCGATTTGGAGTCGTTCATTTTTCTTCCCTGCGATGACAGTGGTAAAATGCTAAGCCAAAGCCATTATACGCTATCGAATAATATATACCTCACAAATGACTACGGGCGCGAACCGTTTGCGTTAATCGTTGAAATATTCGGCTTCCGAAAAAGCGGCTCCAACTTGATCTTTGCCGGATAAAACCGGCGTATCCGTCAACGGCCAGCGGATATCAAGCGCTTTATCGCTCCAAAGTATGCAACGCTCCTGAGCGGGCGCATAGTAATCGGTGGTTTTATATAAAAACTCCGCGTTCTCGGATAAGGTTAAAAAGCCGTGCGCAAAACCGGCTGGAATCCAAAGCTGCTGCTTATTCTCCGCCGACAATATCGCCCCGACCCAGCGTCCGAAAGTGGGCGAATTTCTACGGATGTCAACCGCGACATCGAAAACTTCGCCCTGCACGACTCTAACCAGTTTTCCCTGCGCATGCGGCGCTAACTGATAATGCAAGCCGCGCAACACATTTTTTTGCGATTTTGAATGGTTATCCTGTACAAACAGAACTTGCAGCTCCGTCAACTCTTGAAATTTCTGTTGATTAAAACTCTCATAAAAAAAACCACGGTCGTCGCCAAATACCTTGGGAGTAAATAAAACGACTTCGGGGATGGCAAGGCGTTCAATTTTCATCAGAATACCTGTAATTTAAGCAGATGCAGCAGGTATTGGCCGTAGCCGTTCTTCGCCAACGGTTGGGCCAGTTTTTCAATTTGTTCATCGGTTATCCAGTGACTGCGCCAGGCAATTTCTTCCAGGCACGCCACTTTTAACCCCTGTCTGCTTTCTATGGTTTGTATAAAATTACCGGCTTCTATCAGACTACTGTGCGTACCGGTATCCAACCAGGCGTAGCCTCGGCCCATGATTTCGACGTTAAGTTCTCGCCGCGCCAGATATTCCTTATTCACATCGGTAATTTCCAGTTCGCCGCGCGCGGATGGTTTTAAATGGGCCGCTATGTCCAAGACTTGATTATCGTAAAAATATAATCCGGTGACCGCATAATTGCTTTGCGGGTTAACCGGCTTTTCTTCCAACGACGTCGCCGCTCCCCGCGCATCGAATCTGACCACGCCATAGTGTTCGGGATTTAATACATGGTATGCGAACACCGTGGCGCCGCTCTCTCTTTCCCCGGCCTTTCTAAGCTGCACTTGCAGATCGTGCCCATAGAAAATGTTATCCCCTAAAACCAGGGCGCTGGGCTGCGAGCCGACGAAATCCCTGCCGATGATAAAGGCCTGGGCGAGTCCGTCGGGGCTAGGTTGCACGGCGTATTGCAGATTAATGCCCCAATCCCCGCCATCTCCCAGCAAATGCTGAAATAACGGGGTATCGTGCGGCGTGGAGATAATCAGAATATCGCGTATGCCCGCCAGCATCAATGTACTGAGCGGATAATAAATCATGGGTTTATCGTATACCGGCAGTAACTGTTTGGAGACCGCCTTGGTTACCGGATAAAGTCTAGTACCGGAGCCGCCGGCCAAAATAATGCCTTTACGTTGAGTCATGTTTATTTGCCGTATATTTCAGTCAATAAGCGTTCTACGCCCGACTGCCAGACCGGCAATCGCATATCGAACGCGGTTTCGAGTTTTGAGGTATTTAAGCGGGAATTCAGCGGCCGTTTGGCTGGGGTCGGGTAATCGCTGGTCGGTATCGGTTTTACGGCTTCTTTTGGAGTTTTCAAGTCAATGCCTAAGTTACGAGCAAAATCCAGCACAAAATGCGCATAATCATACCAACAGGTTTCACCCGCGGCGCATAGATGGTAAACGCCGCTCAAATCGGGTTGTTGGCATGTTTTTCGAATGGCGTGAGCGCTGACGTCGGCTAATAATTCCGCGCCGGTAGGCGCCCCGAATTGATCGTTGATCACGGTAAGTTGGTGCCGCTCCTGAGCAAGGCGCAGTATAATCTTGGGAAAATTATTCCCTCTCGCCGCATAAACCCAACTGGTTCTAAAAATCAGGTAGCGGCAGCCGCTCGCCTGGATAGCCTGCTCGCCTTCCAGCTTGGTTAGCCCGTAGACGTTTAATGGATTGACCGGATCTATTTCCCGCTTCGGCGTGTTACCGCCGCCGTCAAAAACATAATCGGTGGAATAATGCGCCAGAACGGCTCCGCAGCGCTTGGCTTCCTCGGCCAAAACCCCCGGGGCCGCCGCATTGATAAGACGCGCCTGATCGATGTCGGTTTCGGCTTTATCCACAGCCGTATAAGCCGCCGCATTAACGATAACCTGAGGTTGAATAGCGCGGATGGTGGCGGCTAGCCCGGCTAAATTACCAAGATCCGCGCAGTAATTTTTTTCCAGCTTATCGAAAGCGTATAACTCGCCCAAAGGCGCGAGACTTCTTTGCAACTCCCAGCCAAGCTGCCCGTTTTTACCGAAAATCAGGATTCTCATATATTTCTGGCGGTATAGTTTTTGTCCAACCAGGATTGATAATCTCCGGATAGGACGTTTTGCACCCAATCCTGATGATCCAAATACCACTCGACGGTTTTACGGATGCCCGTATCAAATGTTTCGCTAGGCTTCCAGCCCAGTTCGCGCTCCAGCTTGGAGGCGTCTATGGCGTAACGCCTGTCATGCCCCGGTCTGTCGCCGACATAAGTGATCTGAGTGGCGTAAGATTGCCTGTCGGCGCGCGGTTTTAATTCATCCAGTATCCGGCATAAGGTATTCACCACATCTAGATTGGCTTTTTCGTTCCATCCGCCGATATTGTATACCTCGCCTATGCGGCCGGCGCTCAAAACTTGGCGGATAGCGCTGCAATGGTCTTTCACATATAACCAGTCTCTGATTTGCTGGCCATCGCCATAGATAGGCAATGGCTCGCCCGCTAATGCATTTTGGATGCATAACGGGATAAGCTTCTCCGGAAAATGGTAAGGCCCGTAATTATTCGAGCAGTTTGTCGTTAAAACCGGTAACCCATAGGTATGATGATAGGCCCTGACTAAGTGATCGCTTGCCGCTTTACTCGCGGAATAAGGGCTGTTGGGCTGATACTGATTGCCCTCCCTAAAAGGCGGATCGGTTTTGTCCAAGGAACCGTAAACCTCATCCGTTGAAACATGTAAAAATCGGAAGCTGCCCCGCGCCGTCTCATTTAATCCCGACCAATAATGGCGCGCGGCTTCCAACAAGCGGAAAGTTCCAACGATATTGGTCTGAATAAATTCTTCCGGACCATGAATAGAACGGTCTACATGCGATTCCGCGGCGAAATTGATAATGGCGCGAATACTATGCCGATTAAGTAAATCAAGAATCTGCTGATAGTCGCCAATATCGCCATGCACAAAAATATGCCTGGAATCCCCTTGCAAACCGGCGAGATTTTGCAAATTGCCGGCATAGGTCAGTTTGTCAATATTTACGATTGCTTCATCGCTATGTTTTAACCAGTCTAAAACAAAGTTACTACCGATAAAACCGGCTCCCCCGGTGACAATAATCAAGCTAGACTCCGAACATGAAGTTGTTAGTAAAGAAATTTGAATCGCGGGCGATTATGTATATCCGATCAAACCGCAGGCAAGCCGGCTTGTGGGAAAGTATACAAAATTTTGCGAATTATTGAGCGTAAAAATTTACTTTTTATGCGATGCGATGATTTTACCGGTCTTCCTCTCGTTAATCACTTCCATAACGTTATTAAGAGTAACCACTTTTTCGCCTTCGCCAAAGGCGTACACCAAGGCTAAGTCACAAATATTATTGATTAATCGCGGTACGCCGCCGGAAAAGTGGTAGACAGCGACGCATACGACATCGTCAAATATGGATTCGTCACCGCCGACCACTTTCAATCGATGGTGAATATATTGTATGGTTTCCGCTTCGGAAAGAGGTTCAAGATGGTATTCGATCGAAATCCGTTGGGCAAACTGGACAAGTTCGGGGCTGTTCAATTTATCGATCAACTCCGGTTGCCCCACCAAAACCAACTGTAACAGCATATCCTGGCTGACATTAATGTTCGACAACAGCCGCAATTCTTCCAAAGACTGTAAATCCATGTTTTGGGCTTCATCGACGACCAGAATGGCCCGTTTGTTGATAGCGTGTTGCTGATTAAGGAAGTCCACGAAAATCTGATAGCGGCCAACCTTATCCGGGGCGGTATGCGGTATATTAAACGAATTCAACACCCAGGTTAACAAATCCCCAAACGCAATATGCGTATTGGTAATCAAACCCACCACGCATTCATCGCTCATAGTGAGGAGCGCCTTGCGGATCAGCGTGGTTTTTCCGGCCCCGATTTCTCCGGTAATCACCGTGAATCCGGCTTGACTGATTAAACCGTATTGTAAAACCGACCAGGCTTTTTTATGTTTAGGACTTAAAAATAAAAAATCCGGATCAGGAATCAATGAAAACGGCTTTTTATTAAATCCGAAGAATTCCTTATACATATTGCATCCGCCGAATAACTTTGACGCGTAAGCGTGGGATCGGATTAGTAATAGCCATAATAACCGTAACCTTGGTGGTCAGGCGGATTTTGCGCCTTATTCAGCACAGTCCCTAATAAATTAGTATTTGACAGCATCATTAAGGATTTGTTGATCTCGGCGGGTTTACTGACGCCGTCCTCAACCACTAACAGCACCGCGTCGTAATATTCCATGGCGGCCAGCACATCGTCAACCGCTAAGATAGGCGGCATATCAAAAATAATAATTCTTGAGCTGTAACGGCTTTTTATATCTTCAATTAATTTCTTCATCTTAGGCGATGAAATCAATTCCGAGGAATCCCGGGTTTCACCAACGCCCGGCAAAACGACCAGCCTTTCAACGCCGGGGTTAAACAGAATCTGGCTAAGCGGAATATTTTGCGTAAAGTGATCTATTATTCCGTATTTAACATCGGAATCGAAATACCATCTGAGCCTGGGTATACGTAAATCAAAATCGACTAGCAGCACGGTTTGATTGACTTCCATGGCGATGGATATAGCCAAATTCGTGGCGACCATTGATTTTCCGACGCCTCTGGTGGGCGCCGTGATGGCGAAACTGTTCCAATTGTTGGCGCGTAGCTGTTTTAGCACCTTGGTGCGCAACATTCTAAAATAGTCGGCGATCGGATCGTGCCGTTGCATGGCTACAACGCGCCGGTCTCTTAACCGCTCCGGATTTGGAATAATCTGTTGCGTGGTCGTATAAACAATCTCGCCTATTTTGGAATTGTTACCAACTTCCGCTTCTTTTGCAATACTCTCAGGCGCCGGTTCATTTACGGCTGGCTCCTTAAAGGCCGGAGCCTTAACGGCAGGCTCTTTACGAACGGCTTTTTCAAGCGCTTTTTCTAAGAAATCCATAAAATCTCCTCATATCCTAGATTAAATTAAGCCTTTCCCAAATTTTGTAATACAAAATATCCAAAGGCATATAGAGAAAATGTATAGCTAAAACCAGCACCAGCACAATTACTAAAAATATCACCCAAAAACTGGTCCAGGTTCGCCTGGCTCTTTGTTCGTCGGCTTTGTTGGGTATATAAGGAATGACGACTAACGGCTCAAAGCCGGTCACCGCCGCCAAACCACTGCTGCCCCGAACGCCGCCGAACATCAACTCCGCCACAAATCCCGATCCGACGCCGCCGCCTATCGAGATCACAAACCCCATCAATAAAATTTTTAGCCGGTTAGGTTTAATGGGCTTAACGGCTTCAACCGGCGGCTCTATTAAAGTAAAAGACTCGGCTTTTTGCTCTTCCTCCAAAGTCTGCGCCAATTTGGCCTCCGACTCTTTGGCTTTCAATTCCCGATATTTAGTTCTATGATTTTCCAAATCGCGGCCTAAATCGGAAAACACCCGTTCGACCTGATGAGTTTCAGATATATTTTTTTCCAGAGTTTGTAATTTCTGTTGCGAGGACACTCTTTGCGAGCGGATATTTTGTAATTCAAGATCGCAAATTTCTATTTCGCTCTTTATACGCATATAAACCGGATTGGTAACGCCGGAATCTTCGCTTTTTTTAGCTCTTTTCGGAGCAGCTCCCGCGCCGCCGCTCTTTTCCAACTCCGCGATTTGGCGTTGCAAAGCTTTAACATCCGGATGATCGTCAGAGTATTTTTCTTTTAGAAGCGCAAGTTTTTGTTTAGCTTCAACCAAATCGGAATTATTGTCGTCTCCAGTTTTTCCTTCGCTCTTTTCCATATTTTCTATCTGCCGGCGTACGACCTGAACGTCCGGATGCGACTCATTATATTTACCCAGCAAACTGCTTTCCAAAGCTTTCAACTCGGCCAGAGAGCTTGCGGTGGTATTCTTGCCGCCATTTTGGCTTTGCACGGCCGCGGCGGGGCTAGTAGCCATTAGTTGCGCATCCAAACTTATGCGCCGCTCGCTCGTCAGCTTTTCTTGGAGAGACAGACGCTCCAGCTCCGATTCGATACGGTTGATCTGGGAAAGATTCACCTGTAATAACTCGGGCAAACTCTGCTTGTATTTTTCCTTATATTGGGTAATATCGTTTTCGATTTTCTGTGTTTCGACCCTAAGCTTCTCGGCTTCTTCTTCTAAAAATTTAGAAGTTTCTTCAGCGCTTTGAGTACGGGTACGCACGTTTTCACTCAAGAATAAAGTCACCAGCTCATTGGCGACGCGCTGCGCTATTGCCGACGATTTATCGAAAAATATTAATCTGAAAGCAATTGTAGCCCTGGCTCGATTACCTCTATTGGACACGTCGGCGTTCATCAATTCCACACTGGCGTTTTCCTTGAATAAATCAACAAGCTCCGTTTGACTTAATTTTTCGCGCTTATCCGAATAAACATTGTATTTATCGATTACTTTTGACAGATTGGTTACCGTCATTACCCTTTGCTCTATCAACTTAATCCGCTCATCGGCGTAACTCGTGACGGTGGACTTGACTAATTCAGGCGGTATATGTTGTTGCTCGATAAGAATAGTCGCGGTGGATTGATAAACCGGCGGCAACAACAGCGCTAATGCGGTGCTGGCTACCATTAATATTATCATTGGAATAATAATGATATATTTCCAGCGTCTAGCGATGGCGAGTATCATTTTTGGATTTATATCTTCCATTTATTTTACCTTGAAACCTTAAATCCGGACCAGTTATAGTTGAATGTCAGCAATAATGCTTTTGATTGAGCCGTATAAATATATTCTTGCTCACGAAACATAAAAGCCAGGTTGATAGTAATGTCACGGTCCATTTGCCAATTCAGCGCGGGCTGCACGGTAAAATAAGTGCGATTGGCAAGCGCGCTATTGGTGTTTACATTCAGGCCAACAGGATCGCTCAGCAAATAGACGCCGTTAATAACCGCATTCCATTTCTCCGACCATTTATAAGTATAGCTGGCGTTAACCTGGGTTACCTGATTTAAAACGCCTAAACCGCTTGGATTAACCTGGCGTGAAAAACCGATTGATTGACTGGACTGCATGCCTTCGTGGCTTAAATTCGAACTTGCGGTCCAGCCGGAAGTATTTGTGCCGGCTAAGCCGGTATAATTTTGGTTGGTAAAACGTTCGCCTAGCGTAGCGCTGACATCCCATTGCTGAGCAATTTCATAGGTGAAACCGACATTACCTGAGTACGTTTGGGTCACTCCGCTCAAAGATGTAATAGCCGCGTTATTAAAAGAACTGCGGCTAAAGGAGCCGGTGACGTTTTGCGACAGCCTCTCGGTCCATCGCCTTTTCCAGCCCAGTGTGCCAGATTCGGTGGTATTGTTGCTGAAACCGCTCCCCGCGGTATAGTTGTTATCCATATACATGCCAGACAAATTGATGGTGTCGAATTTATTCAACGTGTAGGAAAATCTAGGCGCCAGCGATTGCGTAGTGCGCATGGAGCTCGTTAAAAAGTTTCCGGTATCCGAAGATGCGACGCTATTGGTCAAGACCTGAGCATAAGATGCGTTTAAGCCCCAAACGGTATGCGCCGTTCTATAGTCGCCGTTAACGTTATAATTCTGAGGATTATTGTTGTATATGCTATAGCTATATTGCCTTAAACCATAACTGGCTGAGCCTTGGACGTTCCAATCGTCGTCATTGCGTTTAAAATTAACTTTGGGCGTTAAAAAAAACTCAAAAGTACCTATCGGGGTCTGCCTTAACCCAAAATTATTGTCGTAACCGGTAAGCTGATTTAATGATCCATCAAAAATCCAATCGGCGGAAAAAACATCCGCGGCTTTTAAAAATAGGCAAATTATCAGCCAGAACCCGCGGCAATTATGCAATTTAATCATGTTTTACACTAAGGAACGATCACAACATCACCACTTTTCATCATGATGTTGCTGCCAAGATTTTCACCGGTTTCAATTTCGCCATACTTGAAATCAATAGCTTTGGACGTGTCGCCCTCGCGGCGCAAAATTAAAATGCTATTGGCTTTTGCGAAAGTAGTTAATCCGCCGGCCAAACTAAGCACTTGAGTTACGTTCAAAGGAGCGAGCATGCTATAGTTGCCGGGCTTTCCCACCTGTCCGATCACATACACGGTATTGCCGTCGACGGCCTTAACGGATATGGTAACCGCCGGGTCGGATAAATATTTAGTTAACTTATCCAGAACTATTTTTTGCACTTCATCAACCGATTTGCCGGCTGCCGTAATATTGCCGACTAACGGAAAACTAATCGTGCCGTCAGGCAAGACGCGCATTTCACCATGCAACGCGTCTTCGTTCCAAACCGAAATTTCTAACATATCGCCAGGATTAATTTGATAAGTACCGGATTCAGCGTATGCAATTTCACAAATTAACAACAGCAACGCCGAATACAAACCTATGATTAGTCTTTTCATATTACGCCTATTAACAAAGAATCAAAAATGCTTACAGTATAGCAAGCCCGCCAGGAATCGCTAGAACCAAACCGAAAAAGTACAAATTCTAATTTCGCAAAAACTTTCCTGATTAACAATATATTCAAATAAAACTAAATATTTCTCCTGAAAGCAGCACCCCAACAACCAAGGCTAACGCGCTTTGAATCAACTCGACTCGTTTATAGCTTTTTTTAACTTTCGAATTTTTTCCAAAGCCTGTAAAGCCTCCGCCTGATCCGGCTTAGTCTCCAAAGCTTTATTCAATAACTCTTCAGCACGTTTCAAATCTTTATGCTCTATCATTTTATTAGCGACCGGTATCACGGCGTCAAAATTGCCCGGATTAATTTCCACCGCCTTGCGAAAGGACTCATCGGCTAATTCAGGCGATTTTTGCAACAAATACGCTTTAGCCATTAAAACAAATTGCTCATCTTTATCGGGATACTCGTTCGCTATAATCCGCAAAATTGAAAGCGCCTCATCAATTTGATTATCATCTATTTTAATTTTCGCCCGCAACAATAAAGCATCATAATGCAGACTATCAACCGAGAGAATTTCAGCTATCAATCTATTGGCTTCCGCTTGATCATGCGCATTATAAGCCATGGAGGCTAACATAGCCTTGGCTTGTAATACTTGCTTGGATTCAATTTTATACTCAAAGACGTTTAAATCGGATTCCTTAGTCCACTTATGCTCGATCACAAAATCAAGCGTTTGCTTAGCTTCAGTCAATTGCCGTTCATTAATATAAACTCTAGCCAACAAGACATATAAATCAATTGCTTCCGGATTTTGCTTGATAAACTCCCGAGATTTAACAATTCCATATTGAGGATTACTCTTAGTTATAAATTCAATATATGACTTTTTTATATTCAAATCGGCTGGATTTTTATTTAAAATTGTTTTATACATTGCGTCCGCGTCCGCAAATCTGTTTGATTCCGTGAATATTTTAATTAATGCGTAGCGGAATTCCAGATTATCAGGCAAACGTTTAATCAAATCGATGTAATCTTCCTCAACAGCTTTTATATTATTTTGATCCTTATGAACCTGCATTTTTGACATATGCAGCCCAATGTCATTAGGTTTGGATTTTAAGGCATGGTCCAGAATGTCCAATGCTCCATCAAAATCTTGCTGCTGAGTCAAAACCGAAGCTTTCAAATTTATAGCCCGATTATTGCCGGCATCCGACTCCAGCGCTTTGTTCGCAAATTCCAAAGCCTCCTTATATTTTTTTTTCTTAAGAAAAATATTGCCTTTAATGATGATTGCTTCGACATTATCCGGTTCGGCTTTCAAAACGACTTCGATATCCTTTTCGGCCTGAGGAATTAACCCTGAAAGCATTTCGAGATTGGCTAATTTAGCATGCGCCTGAATATGGCTAGGATTCAGTGAAATAGCATGCGACAAATTATCAAACATAGGCTGCCATCTTTTATTCATTTCATCCAATAGCGCCAGGTAATAATATACGTCCGCTTGTTTGGAGTTTAATTGAACCGCCAACATTAATTCTTTATAGGAATCGTCATACTTCTTTGCTTCAAATAGCGCTTTTCCTTGCTGAAAATGGGCATAAGCAACCTCGGCAGGATTTTTACAAGCCTGCGCTAACAAGCACAATATTAATACAACAATTCTAGCTAATATTCTCATTAAAAAATAGTTAAAAACTTTTTATCGCGGATCCTATTCAAAACAATGCATTGCTTAACAATTATTTCCATTACTTCATCTCACGCAAGCCGGAAAATAACAATACTCAATATTACAATAAACATCAATCACTTAACAAAAAACCAGCGCAATTCCATTTTATTATTTTTTTATTTATTTCACTAATATTACTCAATATTAATTTTCCGCCCGACAAGTTTACATAACCGGTCAGCAACATACATAAACCGATAAATGACGAATCGATCAGCGCTACCTGTTGTAAATCCAGTTCGTAATTCGCGTAACGGCCAGATGAGTCATTTAATACGGTTTTTAATGGCTCAATCGAATTGTTGACGCATATTCCTTTAATGATAATCCTAACGCCCTTATCGGTATCTTCACAGTCAACCAGGATCGGCTCCGAGCTTTCAAGTAATTTTTTGTTGCGAATTTTCCATAACGCATAGGGAAAAACTTTCGTAAACATTAAACGGCAAAAGCGCGCGCCATCGCGAGTATACCTTATCCAAAGTTTTGGTTCCTGATAGATTCTCCATAGCCATTCCAAACCGAATCTTTGCAGCCAATGCGGCGCGCGCTTCACATTTCCGGCTACAAAATTAACAACGGCGCCGAGATGACTAATTATTGGCGCTTTTAATTTTGAGCGGTTGCGTTCTATCCAGGCCTGCCCTTTTTTAGCGCCTAACGCGACAACGATAAAATCGGCGTCGCTGGCGTTGATTTTTTTTATGGTTTGATCCGTACTCATGTCTTCAACCGAACCGAAACCCGGCGCCTCGTAGCCAACTGCGATTATGCCCTGGGCGCCGGAATTTTGCCGTTGACAGGCGCGCTCCGCGACGCCGTCATCGCCGCCAAAAAAGAAGGCTTTCAAGGGCATTAAATTTTGTTCGCTTAATTTTTCGTATAAATTAGAGCCGGCCACACGTTCAAAAAGCGGCAAACCTAATATTCTGGCTACCCAGATTACCGGCATCCCGTCAGCGATACTAAGATCGCTATTAAAAACCGAATTTCGAAAATCCGGATCGTTTTGACTAGCTATTAAAAAGTTAAGATTAGGGGTAGATATAAAACAAGGTTTATTATTTTTTGCCGAATACCGAATATAGTCTAATGTATCCGACATGGAGACGGCATCAAAAGGCAAACCTAAAATGCAATGAACATTACGCACAAAATTATTCATATATTTGATTTAACTGAATTTACATTTACTTAGTTGTTTAAATTAAAGAAATAAGATTTATATCTCATATCCAACATAAGTCAGCAATCATAAAAAAACAAAACACATGCCTATTTAACGCACAGAAGTTCTTAAGTTTTGCACATAAAATTTAAATCCCTATCAAAACAAAATACAGTCGAAAAGCCGAAAAAGTTCGTCTTGACCCACGAACCACTAAACAGCCTAACCAATCTTAGATACCAAGCACATCAAGCTTACCAGGATTGTACATTGTTATAACGCCGATCTTGCAATAGCATAATTTGCTTTAAGTGTATATTGTATACCATTAACACTCAAATGTTTTACACTTCTGCAACCGCAAGGTAGAGATTCCGGCTAAGTCGCGCGCCGACAAACAGGGATTTTGTACTTGTATCACATGCTGAAGAATACAAAGATATTTCTTTCTTCTACAAATTTTAGTCAAATCCGATAAAACTATTCATTAAAACATGTGACAGTAATGACACTTTCAAGATTCTCCAGCCAATATGCCGCGCATCCCGGCGAGCGCGCTTCTAACCAGGGCGTTTCGGCAAAGTTGGCGCGGACATTTGATATTCGGAGCGGCATAAATCTTGTGGCTACTTTTTATCCCGGCTGGAACGAATCCATTCAACTTGCCTATTGACAAAAAAACTGATGTACAAAGGAATTTTTCTGGCGGCGTAGATGGGTGAATATAAAAGCTCATATACGCTAATCAACTGCCTCCCTTCCGCCCACCAAGCAACTAGAATGGCTAAACACATCAAGACCAAACCGGAAATGGAAATAGTCAAAGGCAGTATTATTCCAAGCATTAAAAACTCTAGCCCAGTTAAAAAAAGTAAGCCGAAAATGCTTAAAACCAAAAACGACAACGGCGGCACGCATAAATCCAAAGCCATACAGACCAATTTTGGTTCTTTACGCTGAAATGCGGCGGAGATTAAACGCGGACATTCGGATAGTATCAAGGAAAGATGCCCATGCTCCCAGCGGGTACGCTGAGTTTTAACACCCGCTTCATTACTTGGGAAACTGCTGGTTACCAGGGCTTCAGGACACAATACCGGCGCCGAGCCCAAGCAGGCTAAATCGATGCCCATTTTTAAGTCTTCAACTATCTGGTTATTCGCCAATTGAGCCTGACTAATAATGCGCCAAGGAAAAATCATGCCGGAGCCGGTCAAACCGCATGGCAGCCCGAGCCGGTAAAACGCCATGGCTCTGAGCCGATTTTTAACAGCCCAGGCAAATTGCGCAAACCGCATTTTCATACCGGCGTCGCGCGGGGCAAACATAAGATACAACGCTTGCGCGGGCCTGGCGGTTTTTTGACAGGTTAACGCCAGATAATCGATCGTATTCTTGTCTATCAAACAATCCGCATCAATAAACAAAACCATCTCGGGGGGGACGCCGGTGGCCAGATGACGGATACCGTAATCAAGCGCATAACCCTTACCGCGTTTGGTTTGATCCATGCGCTCCACAACTTCCGCGCCCAAGCCGCGCGAAATTTGCGCCGTGTCGTCGGAACAGTTATCGGCAATGACAATTAAGCGGTCTCCAGCCAGCAATTGCGGCTGAATGGACGCCAAAGTTTTTGCTATGCCGGCCGATTCATTATGCGCGGGTATCAAAACCGCGATTTTCGCCCGGCTACCGCTACTTACCGCTTGTTTTCCATATACTGGAAAACCGATGAGCACTTGCGCGAAAAAAACCGTTACCGGCAACAGCGCCAATAGCGCAAGCAGTATCGTTATATCTGCTAACAACATCATTCAAACCACCCGTTGTTTTGAAATTGATTCGGCGAATAAGCGATGAAGTTTGGCGGCTTCAACTTCCACGGAGTGGCGTTCGATAACTTTTCGCCGGTTTGCTTCACCCATATTCCGTAAAGTATCTTCCGAAGCACCGAGACATTCGGCTATGGCTTCCGCCAAGCTTTCCACACAACCGGCGGGTACAAGCCAGCCGTTCTCTCCGGGGGAAACCAACTCCGGGATTCCGGCCACATAAGTACTCAACACCGGCCGCCGCAACGCCATGGCCTCCATAATCACAACCGGCAAACCCTCGGCAAAACTCGGCAATATCAGCGCTTTGGCAGCCAATAACGCTTCTCTCACCTGCTCGCAGCTAATCCAACCGGTAATCAGGACTCGCTCTTGCAAACCGGATTTTGCTATCAGAGCTTCAATTTCCCGACGCATTTCTCCGTCGCCGGCTAAAACCAGATCGAACACTATCCCTCTGTTAGCCAACAAAGCCATCGCCTCCAACAAAAGCAATTGACCTTTTTGTGCGCTTAAACGCCCTACGCAAATCAAACGTTGCGTTTTTTCCGGTTCAGCCGCCGTTTCTTCATAAAAGGTTTTTTCCAATGCGCAATGCACAACCTTGATTTTTGACCAACCGGCATGATTAAGCCAACGATACAATTGACTACGGCCAAATGAGCTGATTGCGATGACAAATTCAGCCCGGCGCATCTTCTCGGGCAAGCCTAGAAACTCCGGTTTATCGAATTCTTCCGGCCCATGCACGGTAAAACTATAGGGTAATCCGCTCAAAACATGCGCAAGCATCGCCACCTCGGCGGAATTTGTGCCGAAGTGGGCATGGATATGCTGTAAATTTCCGGAGCGCAGCCAGACGGTAACCTGGCACGCTTCGGCAAAATAGATTATATGCATGGGCAGGGGACGGTCGGAACGGACGCCCATCTTTACAGACAACGCCAACGCCTGAAAAAACCGGCTCGGCGCAGACAAAAAACAGCGTAATAGGGCCGGAAACAAACCCGGCAACCCGTTTTGCAAAACATAATGAGTTAACGAACGCTCCTCGACATCCAGCGTATCGATCACTTCAGCATCCCAACCGCGCAAGGCTATCCGGAAAATTTCCGCGCCCTGCCTTTCCAATTCCAGGATCTCGCGCCTGATAAAGCTGTGACTGACCTTAGGGTACTGATTTATAAAATACGCAATCTTCATGGTTATCTAGGCGGCCCGTGCTCAAAAAAAATTATTGACGATAAAATCCCGCAGTAAATACGGCGGATCGAGATTAGGCTTGCGTTGTATTAAACGCCTGACGATCCAGAGCAAATATCCAAGCACCCAGATAATATCGGCCAGGAACGCGTAACTTTTTCCATGATTTTTTACAAAATAACGCCGTCTTGATTCGAACCAGTATTTCGGCGTACGCGGCGGCCTTGAGTTGCGCACGGTTAATTGAGTACTTTGCCCGGCGATATGCATTACCCGGCTTTCCGGCACATACCAAATACGCCAGCCGGCTTTTTTAGTCTGTAGACAAAAATCGGTTTCCTCAAAGTAGAGAAAATATTTTTCGTCCATGAGCCCGACGGTATCGAACACCTCGCGGCGGATCAGCAAACTGGCGCCGGCCATCCAATCGACCTCGGCATTCTCCCTAGGCATCTCCCGCGCCACTACCCACTTGGAAAGCAGGCGCGACACCATGCCCAGCCTCAGCCCCTCGTTTAATTCGCTCCAAATGCTGGGGAAACGGAAAGCAATCGGCCAATCCGTGCCGTCCTGGTTTTCAAAACCGCTGCCGGCGATACCGCAATCCGGATGCGATTGCATAAATTCAGACAAGGTTTGCAGAGCGCCAGATCTGACTTCGGTATCGGGATTTAACAGCCAAATATAAGCCGGAGGCGAAGCGGACGCCAGCGCCGCGCGTATCGCCAGATTATTGCCAAAGGCATAGCCGCCGTTTTTTTCGGAAACGATCAAACTCACCCAATTTTGCCATTGACCGCTATTAATGGCGTTAGTCAGGATAGCCGCCGAATCGTCCGGCGAATGATTATCAACCACTACCACATGCGCTTCCGGAACGGCTTTAATCTGATCGAGCAACGACTTTATACAGTTGATCGTCAATTCGGCGGTGCGGTAATTAACAATGACTACCAGGATGGATATTGGCCGATCAAATTGCACTTGCGTTATCCTCTCAACAACTTAGATAAAAATTAACATGCCCGAATCAATAACTGGCGTTATTTATATTCCGGTATATTCCCGGATACATTCGGCCATAAATTTTACATTCGGTTCTTGCAGCATACTCGAATGCCCGCCCGGAATATCATAGATCTTGACGCCGCGCGCGGTTCGCTCTCCCCAGCCGAACAGGGGATCGGCGTAAACCTCGATATAAGGCTCATCTTCCTTGACGCCGGCTGTCGCTCTGAATAACACCAAAGTTTCGTCAATAGCCGCGCCGGGCCGGTATTTCGATTCGGCGTATAAATAAACGCTGCGCACCGATAAACCCGTTAAAAAACCGGGTAACGGCCGGTTACGCATCCGGCATTGATTCAATAGATTAATTTTAAAGTTATCGGCTAATTTGTTAATTCTTGAACTAAGCTCATAACTGACAAGATTGAATATTTTCCCGCCGATAATTTTAGCGATGTTCAGCGCTCGCGACGCCAAGCTTACGTTTTCATCACCGCCTAACGCAGCGCTGAAACGGTTTAAGCGCTGATTCGCCACTCTACCGGCGCGCTTAATAGCCGCCACATCGGCCGCGTCTATCAAACCGATGAAACCGACGGTTTGCCCGGCGGCGCGCAATTGTTTGGCGACTTCGAATGCAATCACGCCGCCGGCGCACATGCCGGCCAGCAAATAAGGCCCTTGAGGCTGCTGCGCTTGGATTTGAGCGATATAATGCGCCGCCATCACGGGTATCGAAGTATCCAGCATCGGGCACTGGCTGTTTCCGAATGGCGTCAGCCCATAAACCCGGAAATCGTGTTCCAGATGTAAGGCTAAATTCCGATACAGCAGAATCTCGCCGTCGCCGTCATGAATAAAATAAATGGCGGCGCGCCCGCCGCCGTTATTCAATAGCACCGGCCGGCCGCTAGAATTTTGCCCGGTTTCCGGACGGATAAAACCGGCCAAGGTTTTTACGGTCGGATATTCAAGAATGGCGCTTAACGGCAATCTGACCGCAAACGCATTTTCGACTTCGATAATTAATTGTACGGTCAATAATGATGTACCGCCCATATCGAAATAATCGTCGTCCACGCCTACCTCATCGATAGTTAACAACCGCCGCCAAATTTCCACCAATGTTTTTTCCGTATCCGTGCCGGGCGGCGTTACAGGTTCGGATAGCTCCCGGCTGTGCATGGTTTTCCGGCTCTCGGCGCAGGCCAGAATCTGCTCGGCGCTCGCTAACGCCGCCGTTGTTTCGGCAAGCCGTACCGATAACGGTATGGCGGATTGCTTGTTATTCGCCGCTTGTCCGGCGGTTTTCTTGGGTTCGGCGACGCTCAAATCCGACCTGACCACCGTGTTCATGGCGGCGGCTTTATCGGCCGGAATGTCAAACAACAGCATTTCCCCTTCCCGACGGCCGCCAGCCGGTAGGATTTGTTCTAAAAACTTTAAAATGGGCTGGTTTTTAGGCGTGGCCGCATAAGGAATGCGAATAACGGACAATCCCTTTTCCTTGGCGGCGGCGGCCAGATATTTAAGAATATGGTTTTCGACGCCGCGCCCCAGCACGCGGCAACTCAGCATAAAGGATTGAACGGTTAAAGCGTCCATGGCGGCTTCGAAAATAATCACCCCCACCAAACCGTAATCGCCGTAACGGTCTTTTACTTCAACTATCCGCAATTGCAAATTCGATTCCGGCAGCCGTTGGACATCGATTTCGGAACGGCGGATAGTGGTATTGTTAAACTGGTTGGTGCGTTGCGTTAATTGGGCGACCCTGGGTAACTGTTCCGGCCCCGGAGCGCCGATATTCACCGTCAACTCCAAGCCGTTCAAAAAATCCTGATAGTCGCCGAACGATTTCTGCAAATTTTTCCGCGCGATGTCCTGTTGATAAAGCGCCGTGCGCAATTTATCCTCGCTGGTGACTTTTATACGGTCGAACGCCCAGATATGTTTTAAAAACAAAGGTATGTTTTGCCTGGGCAGATTAAGGCTCAACACCCCCGGACAATTAGCCCGCACTTCCTCGCATTCGATGGGATTGTCGTCCAGGAAAATAAAAGAGTCCAGGCCTAAATTCAATTCCTCGGCCAACGATAGGATGTTCTCGGATTTGGACGACCAATTAATCCGCCAGGCGACCATGTCGCTTAAACGCAGCCGCATATCCGGGTGTTTCTCGAAAACTTCCAGGGCGTCCGCTTCGGTGTTTTTACTGCATAGACAAAGCAGCATGCCGGCTTCTTTTTGCGCTAACATAAATCCTTGCAAGAATTGCCAATCCGCCGAAACATCAATGCCGGTGAGGCCGTCTTCGCCTATGACGCCGCCCCAGAGCGTATTATCGCAATCCAGAACGATCACTTTATGGGGCGCGGATTTGATGGCGCTTATTTTACGGGCCACGCTGGTGGCGACAGCCGCATAGTACTTGGGCGTGTATGGAATATGCCCCAATTCGTCGCTCAGCGCGTCGTAATAATCGGCCGCCGGATAGCGGTCCAACTCCGCCGGCGTTATCAAGTAACAATTGGAAACGGCGCGCAGATCGTGTTCGAGCCGGTTCCGCAACTCGGCGAACAGCGTGTTTTGCTCGGGATTGGCGCCGCTCCGCGGCGAATCTTGGCAAGCGCATACCAGCAACGGCGAGTTCAAATTTTCGGCGGCGCTGTATAGCGCGGCGCGCAATTCATCATACAGCCGGGATAATTTATCCCGGTTAAATTCTTTTTCGGCGCGCAGCCAGTCTTCAAAACGCAACAAAAGAACATTCATGCCGCCTTGGTTTTGCCGCAACATGCTCATCGGATCGAGCAACTGCTGAAAAATCTGGTTATAGGGCGCAAATTTAAGCTCACACTGGACTTCCAGCTCCCGCATCCAGAATAACAAGACGTTTTCTATCGGTTCGGCGGTAAAACTTGACACAATCACAATCGGGAAATCGCCATTTTGCGCCGGCATCTCGGTAACACTCATAACTTATTTAGTTTATATTGACAACACATCGTCGGGCCATTTACCGGCGGGTTACAGGTTGAATCCAGCGTACAATCGCCGATAGTCGCAAGCGCTGTTTAGCTGTCTATATAGTTAACAAAAACAGGAAAATGCCTCATCCTGCTCATAAACGTTTCATTATACCCTGCTCAGGTAACTAAATAAATTATGCCGGCGACGCAGGTGATTTATTCAATCCCGGCTAACAGGTATTTACAGGGTAAACGAGCAAGAGCCGACGGGAAGATTTATACTTTAATACAGCCCTCTACATTTAAGTATAGGCTACCGTGCAGCGATTACTAACAAAACCTAATCATGAGTGAAACAGATTTTTTTTCCAACGTCGGCGTTGTCGTTATAGGCAGAAACGAAGGCGAACGTTTACGGCGCTGTCTGGCGTCTATTGCCGGTCAAAGCGCGCTAAGCGTTTATGTCGATTCCGGTTCAAGCGACGATTCGATACAAATAGCCGAAACTAGCGGCGTTGCGGTCATTAATCTGGACCTGGCCTTGCCTTTTACCGCCGCGCGCGCCAGAAACGCCGGCTTAAATTACTTGCAGTCGCAAAATCCGCATCTGGCTTATGTCCAATTCGTAGACGGCGATTGCGAAGTAGCCGCCGATTGGCTGAAGAAGGCGGCAGCGTTTCTCGGCCAGCATGAACAGGTGGGCGTGGTATGCGGGCGCAGGCGGGAACGGTATCCGGATCGTTCGATTTATAACCGGCTATGCGATATCGAGTGGGACACCCCCATAGGCGAAGCCAAAGCCTGCGGCGGCGACGCGCTGATGCGGATGGCGGCCATTTACCCGCTCGGCGGTTACCGTGACGATTTAATCGCCGGCGAGGAGCCGGAGTTATGCGTGCGCATCCGCGCCGCCGGCTGGAAAGTATGGCGGATACATGCCGAAATGACGCTGCACGATGCGGCCATGCAGCGCTTTTCGCAATGGTGGCGGCGCACCCTGCGTAGCGGCTACGCCTATGCCGAGGGTTGTTATCTGCACGGCTTTACGCCGGAAAAACACTTTTTCCGCGAATCGGCGCGCGCCCTGGTTTGGGGGCTTGCCATTCCCGCCGTTATCTTAGGCCTGTCCATTTTTTTCAGTGCTTGGTTTTTAGGTTTTTTCGCCGTTTATCCTGCGCAGATTTTGCGCTTGGCGCTGAACAACGATCATCCCGGGCCGTGTTGGCTGTGGCCGGTGTTTATGGTGTTAGGCAAGTTTCCGGAAGCCGCCGGGGAGATTAAATTTTTAGTGACGCGGATTTTGGGGAAAGGCGGGCGTTTGATTGAGTA
>JBEKBU010000036.1:0-20468 GCA_050015235.1 Methylomonas sp.
TACGCGCATATAACGGGGGTCAAATAACTGGGTCAAGTCCAACAATCAAGCATTTTTTGAAAAAAATTACTAAATCTTGACTTTTGTATCTAAGTGAATACAATCGAATAATGAATTACATTATCCAACAAACTAAGTCGTTTGCCAAATAACACGCTGACCTATAAGATGTAAAAGGCCAAAGTGTCAATTGCTCGGAGATTGCAAGGCAGTTGGTGGCAATGTATCCGAAATGCGGATTGAAGTGAGTGGCGGCTAAAATTGGCTGACGTGGTTTAATACATGATTCTAAAGCCGGAAAAATTATTGGAAAGTGATGAAACAATCAGCGAATACCTTTCTCAAGTTTTGGAAAAAGGTGACAGTGACGAATTAATTAGAGCCCTAGGATATTTTGCTAAAGCCAAAGGTATGGCTTTGATTGCCAAGGAGTCCGGATTTGGCCGGGAAAGTCTTTACAAAGCACTGTCTCCCGGAGCCAAACCAAGGTTTGATACCATTTTAAAAGTGATTAAGGCGCTTGGAATCAAACTACATGCGGAAACGACTTTGGCTAGATAACGGGAAAATGGATTGCTCATCGCAATGACTTGATGGAAATTATGGATGATCGATATCAACAATCGGCAACACTCATGATCAGTCAATTACCCACCGAACAATGGTATCAAGCCATTGGTGATAATACCTTGGCCGATGCTATTTTAGATTGACTGATGCACAACTCGCACCGGATTAATTTGAAGGGGGAATCCATGCGAAAAAAAATGAATTCCTTGACCCAAGTTGAACACTTAGTGTAAAAATCCACTTCCACCGATGCGTTAGGTTTTAGGTGTTCAAATTAAACCAGAATCACTGTTCAAATTAATCAGAATACGCAATTTGGTCGTCTTGTTTAATTTCGTATATTTTACGGTATGTGTAAATCCCGATTTCTCGTACGGTATCTTCATTCAGCTCGGGAACTTTACGCCCTCAGCGGGGATATTCATCAATATCTTTGGTTTTTCGGATGAGTTCCTCCGTGATGCGTCTGGCGTAAAGGGCGGAGTCCTGTACAATGTAGTCGTAAATATGGCGAAGCTGGATTTTGGCGTGCGCCGTCCATATCACCATGAATCAATTTCCTTAAGCACCTCTTCAACGGGTTGTGTTTTTCCTTCGGTTATTTCTTGCCGGCCGCGACGGATATTCTCCAAGACATAAAGCCGGTACATAATTTCTTCGGTATCCGCAGTGTCAGGCAGAAGTTTGATGGCTTCTAGAGCTTGCTGTTTTGCTGAATGAGCTATCGGCATTTGAAACTCCTTTAAAATCAAAAAACATGCGGGGCAAGTCCTATATTAAAGTATTTCGTTGTCATAACAATACTAAATTTTGACTGCTGCTGAAACTCGCACAAAACAGGTGGTTTGGTGTTATGATGCATTTTCACCAATTGGAGAAGTAGAACATGCCCAGATTAACCATCACCCTTAGTGAAGAACGTTACCAAGCCCTGAAAGAAGCAGCCGCTAAAAGACGTAAAAGCTTGGTGGCTGTGATTGATGAAAGCCTGGATTTTTACGGTATCAAAAGTGGCCAGACGGCGCTTGAGCTGGTGGCGCAGGCCAGACGCCGCGCGGCGCTAGCAGAGGAAGACGCGCTTGAGTTGGCTTTGCGGGAAGTAAGTGCGGTTCGGAAGCCGCTGTGACTCGGCTTTTGGCGATAATTGACACCAATGTGGTTGTCAGCGGTCTCATTTCAGGCGACCCGCAGGCGTTGGTATGCCGTGTTCTTGATGGAATGTTGACGGCATCTTTTATTTATCTGGTTTCTCCTGCATTGCTGGATGAATATCGCGAAGTATTGTTGCGCCCAAAGCTGAAAAAATGTCACGGCTTGAGCGTTGTGGAAGTTGATCGGATTTTGGAGGATATTGTCGCTAACGCTATCTGGCGTGAACCTGATCAGTCTCTTGCCGCTCCAGAGCCGGGAGATGATCATTTATGGGCGTTAATGGCGACGCACAAAGGTTGCGTACTGGTAACCGGCGACCGGTTGCTACTGGAGAATCCGCCTGATTTCGCATCGGTTATTAGTCTACGGTCTTTTGTAGAGTTATTGGGCTGGATGGGTAAATAGCAATCGCGAAGCCTAACTTTAAAAGTCGGATCCAGAAAAAACTACAACCAAATCGATTCTTGCTCCAATGCCTTTCCATGGTGTTGAGATAAAGCGGCCAACCTAATCAATTCCGGCGTTAAAGCATTCATGGCTTTCAATTTTTCATAGGCGTTTTCGAATTGTATGCGGGTTTTTAGCCAAATACTTGCGTTACCGAATTTTACCAATTTACTTTCCCAGTCCGGTAACCAATAAAACTGTAACGTTGAAACTGGATGCAGCTTTTCAAACAGACGCACATAATTTGATAAGCCTACGCCATCATAGTCCGGAAATAGAATCACATCATTGGTTCGCTTTTGCGCCGAGAGCCAGCGAATTAAAACATCCGATAACTGGCCGGCATAATAGGCCAAACAGCCATCAAATTCCTCCGGCAACCAGTCGTGCCTGTCGAATAACGCCTGATTTTCGACTAATAACAGGGGTTTGTTGCTGCGCCAGGCATAAATGGGGCCTATCCGCATGGCTGCAACACCAAAGCGGGCGGTGAGGTCGGCGGGAAAAAACGTGGTGGTTTCATTATTCCAGATTGCTTCCGGATTCCAGGACTTCATCAGCAGATAACATGATTCATGGGTGCTTTGGCCTTTTTTGCTATTTCGTTCCAAGCCGATATTTCGGCTGCGTGACGGCAGGTTTTCCGTAAGCAGGTTTTCGTCCAAGCCTTTGTGCAATGCCAGAAAATCAATCAGACTTTGGCGATTCGGTACATGGTAAAGCGTGCTTCGGCCTTGTTTGCTAATTTCGATGAGCCGGGTATTAAAGGCGAATTGATCCAACTCAAGGCGCTGAGCCGGGGTAAAAGACGAGGCATTTAGCGCATACTCGCTAGCGAGTATGCGTTGTAAGCCATCGGATAAAATAGACATGCCAACCTATTGTCCAGGCGCAGCGGGCAGTGTTTCAAATATTTGCCAATTCAGCCGGCTGATATGGTTTTTGCCGTTAACAGTTCCTATAGGTACGCAATACCTCGCGGTTATTTGCGGTTCCGGGGAGGCGAAAATCAGCGAAAAACCAAACTCGGCGGCGGTATCGATTAAATTGCGCTGGTTACGCTGATCCAATGAGGCGGCTTCATCCAGATAGCAGGCCGTTTTGATAGTTTTCCTCTGATCCTGCATTTGATTCAGCATGGCAAGGCCGGTGATGAGTTTAACCATTAGCACCGTTCCGTTAGATGCAGCGCTGTCGATATCCTCGAACTCGGCCGGGCTTTGATTTTCCTTGGCGATAATAAAGATTAGACGGAATAAATGTTCAACTCGAAGGCTGCCGCGGGCTTCGCCTTCCTTGATTAATTTGTCCTTGGCTCTATTCAGCTCCTTGTCATCCAGTACGGCATTGTGGTCAAACAAATCGAAGGAATCGCCGGATTGGAGTTGTTCAGACGTTGAAATCAAGGTTTTTATGGCGTTGACCAATACTTCTTCTTCACGCGGCTCGATTTTGAAGACCTTTAGATCAGACAACTGACGGTGATTGATTTTTTTATTAAAGTCGTTCATTCGACGTTTAAGCCTTTCCAGGCTATCGCGCAAGTCGCGTAAAATAGCGGCAATTTGCACTACGGCGGAACGGGCTTTGCGATCAATGGCCAATTTTTCCTGACTTAACTGCGTAGTGTAGTTAATCAATGCGTCCAATTCCTGTTCCGGTGTGTCATGGCTTTGAAATTTTGTAACGCCTTCGCGATGCAACGCAGCCAGATCGTTGTCTAGCTCTCTGTCGATTAGCCGCAAGTTTTGGCAATCCTGATTGTAGCCTTCTATTTGATCGGCAAGGGCGGGCATATCGAGTTCAGCCGTTTGCATGCAAGGCAAGTAAGGCAGTTGATCCAGAAAATCGAATGGAGCCTGATGATCGATGCGTAGGTTCCGGGCCTGGTTAACTCTTTGTTGCTGATTTTTTAGCCGGTTTTGTTTACTCTCCAATTGGGTGTGTTGTTGGGCAAGACTTGTTTTATTCCCCGCTAGCATTTCCTCTTCCCGGCCTAAAGTCTCTAAGCGGCTTTGCAAATCGGCTATCGCCAACTGTCTGGCGGCAAGCCCGGATTTCAGGTTTAGCAATTCCTGGAAATCTTTTATATCCTGATTCATTTCAGCGATTTTTTGATCCAGTCCGGCTTGTAACCGCTTTTGTTCGGCCAGTGTCTGCAGGGTTTGTAACTGCCTGTTTAATTCGTCCAGGCGTTTCTGACATTCCTCGATTTCGGCTTCAAGTTCCTGTGCCGATTTGATGGTGAGATTGGCGGATAATGTAGACAAATCCAACGACAATCCGGGCAACTCCAATCGATAACCTGCAATAAAGCCGGCTAATTGCCCGGCGAACGAACGGAATTTACTTTCATCATGCAGTAACGCGGAACTATCAGAGCCCACCGCCAGACTCAAAACCGGTTTCGCCAACAAGCGGCTTAGCAAGTCGAAGCTGGCCGACGGCAGCGATGCTTGTAATAGCAAGAACAAATTATTGTCGAGTGTGGACAATTGCTGTTGAAGATCGGCCAGTTCTTGAGCGGATTTGGCTATGTTACGTTCAACGGACTCGGCGGAATGCTGTTGTTCCGCGTTTTTAATGTCGCGCACCAGGTCATCGCGCTTTTCCTGCAAGTTTTGCCGATGAGTTTCCAATTGCGGCAAGTCTGAGACGAATTGGAAGCGTACGGTTAATTCCTGATGGCGTTGCTCGGTTTTTTCGTGCGTTTTTAACTCGCTATTCGTCTCGGCCAGTTCTTTATAAATATCTTTTTGACGAATTTCCAAGGATACGCTTTTGGCGGATAAATCCTGCAACTCTTGCTGGATTTGCAAGTTGGTCCGGTTGTAATAAGCTTCCCAGTCATTCAAGCCATGTTCGATCAGGGGCCGCCATAAAATGAGCTTGCCGCGTAGCTTGCGGCGGGCTTGATGGCTTTCCGCCATTTTTGCGATCAAAGTTTGGTTGCGGTGGACAGCATCATATTGAGCTTTATCGTAATTAACATCGGAGAAGGCTTTATCCCATTCGCTTTTAAAATCGACACTGCGATCCAGCAAATCGTTTTTATAAATTTCCAGCAAATATTCTTTAACTTGTCGGCTATCCAAGCGATCCAAACGCAAGGTTCGAGTGAGAATCCGCTGATAAGTGGCGGCTTGTGAGGTGAATTCCAGCGGAAAAATCGTTAAATCAGGATCATCCGCCCGCTGCTTTTGGCGATTGCCATATAATAATGAGCGTAAATCCGCCTGTTGGTAGATTCTGGCGAGTTTACCGCGTTCGATCAACCGGTTGATCAACTTCGGCTGACTCACCAATTGTTGGTTATCCAAACGATAGTCGTCCAGATCAAGACTGCCTTGATAGGCAAAATATTCAAAGTCATGGCTTAAGCCTTTACCGACACAGCCTATCACAGCCATCCCGGAAGGCAGCAGCACTTCCAATAGGATATATGCGCTGTTGTCGGGGAAATAAAAGCGTCTTGAATTGTCAAAACTGTGCGCGCCAAAATCCATATGGCGTTTGTCGATAATCAGCAAAAACTGCAAGGCGTTAATTAAACTGGTTTTGCCGGTATTATTGGGAGCAATAATAGATACCGAGTCATCAAGCGGCAGTTCCGCGCGGCTATAGCCCGCGCTATTCAATAACACTAATTTCTGAAAACCATACCGCGCCAAACTCATAGGCTGTCTTCCTCGACTTCTTCATCAGGTATGGATATTTCAAGTTCGGCATTGGCGCCATCCTGCATTACATCAAATGCTTCTAGCTCCGGCCGATCCGCCAGCGCCAGTTCCTCGAATAAATCCAGATAGCGATGTACCGCCGCCAATAGCCAATAGGCGTTGTCGTCAAATACGGCAAAACCTGCCCGTACGGCGCGATCCAGAATTTCTTTAAGCGCTTGAGCACTCTCTATTTCTTCGGCCTCAAGCAGGACGTGGTATTGTCGATAGAGTTTATCAATCAACGGCCACTCTATCCGCCATTGCTGAAACTGGAATAGCTGTAAGCCTTGATCTGCCTGATATTCGAATAAAAGCATCAGTAGCAAAGCCAGACCGCGCGAAAATTTTCCGGTATAGCTACTGGCTTGGTCGGTTTTAAAATAAGCGAAACCACGTCCATCCACCAGCAACGTAAATCCAATGGCTGAGAACAAGGCTTCATAATTAGCCTGCTGATTTTCCAACGCCATCCACAGCTCGGTTTCCTGCAATCGATTTAAATGGCTGCCTGAGCTCAAAAGCTTAAAGAGCGCCTGTAATTGCGGTAACTGTTTCAAATCTATATTCATAAAGGCTCAAGTGAGTGGCTATGCAAGCGGACTGCGATTTGTTTCAGCGTTACAAGAGTTTCTTGTACATTCGGCTGCGCGGTTAAATCCGCCAGCCGGATAAATCTGTGATAAAGCTTGATCAGGGAGATATCCTGATAATGTCCATAATGTTGAACCAACCAAGCCAGCAAATCAGATACGGGCAGGCTCTGGTAAAGATGCTCGCGAATACCGTCTTCATCAATCCGTTCAACGGCTATAAACATTTCGGTTTCAATGGCTTCAGGAAACTCGACGGTCTTGGCTTCGTAGCCGCGCACCTGCTCCATTAGCGTCAATATCGCCGGGCCTATGGCGACTAAAACCGGGCGCTCCTTGCGCCAAACCGGTAGTTTCTGTATCGGCAGGGTTCGGGTTAAGCCTTTCTTTCTGACTTCACCGAGCAGTTTGCCTATGGCGGCGCTCAATAGATTGTGGCGGCGTATCTCCTCCCTGAGCGGCATTAAGGTATTGGTGCACTGTTTTAAGGCGATTCGGCCATTTTGCCGTAAATCCTTAACCCGGAACCCCACCTGGCGTAACATCAGTTGATGACTGTACAGCCCGCCTTGTATCGCCAATTGTTGGCCGATGGATTCCAGAACTTTTTCGGCTTCCTCCAATAAAGGATAAAAACTGCCTCCGGCGCCTGTATCCATCAGCTCGGTCATCGGCAAGATATAACGGTCGTAGGCCTCAAGCACTTCCCGGTACCGCCGGGCCAAAGGCATCCGTTCGTCCGCCGATTTAGCGCGTTCGGCTATAGCCTGAATGGCGTGGGTATCCTGTTCCAACTGTTGTAAAATTTGTCTGAGTTGATTGTCGATTCGCACCGCGCAACGTTGCAGCGCCGCAATATCTCTATCCTGCAAAGCCTGATGTAATTGTTCAAAAACGGTTTTAATATCTTTGATGCGGGCCTTTAGAATTTCAGACAAACCCAGTTCATGCTCATGCAGCAAACTGCCGATAAATTGCCGGACATTTTCGTTGAGTTGCAAGGTGTTGCTATGCGACATCTCGATCAACAATTCGGTATTGACCAACTGTTGCAAACGCTCCAGATGCTGCTCCGCCGTTTCCTGTACATAAACCTTGCCGAACAAGGCCAATAATTCGTCATGCTCATAAGCGATCTGCTCGTGGCCTAACACCACGATGCATTCTATCGCTTCCCAATGTTTTTCAATCGCTCTAATCAGGCTACGCGGATTAATCATATACGGTAGGTGTGGATTTTAAATTTGCAAAGACTTGGTGATGAGCCGATAAGTCTCCGAGTGGTCATGAGTTGGTGTTAAACCGGTCATTAAATTCGGCAAACAGAGTCACCACATAATTATGACTTTGCCTGATTAAAAATTCAGGTACTTCGCCGCCTTGATTTAAGGATATGACATGCAGCGCCAGCGCCGCTTGTTCCGCTGTTAGAATGTTGAGCGGCGCAATTTCACTGTATATCCAAACTGCAATGTTAGTGATAGCAGGTATCCGGGTTTGGCCGCTAAGCGCCGCCACTTTTGAAACCACTGCAGACGCCAGTAGCTCCATCACTCCGGCAAGACACTGTTGTTCTAGTAATAATTCCGCGGATTTCAATTTTTGATCGGCTTGTTTTAATAATGGGTTTTCAGGGGCTGTAACAGTTGTAGCTGGTTCATATAAGATTTTGGCGTCAAATAAGGGCGAATTGCCGCCTAAACGTTTTAAACTGTGTAGAGAACGGGTATCTATCACGGCAACGGTAATTTCCGCCGTGGAGAGGTTGCATGCATCTTGCTCATCAGTTTCCAGCCATTCCGGCACCACCACCATCAAGCAGCCATTTTTAGCTAAAATGCGTTCGATGCGTTTACCAAAAGTGCTTTGAATATTTGCGACGAGTTGTCTTAATTCCGCGTAGATTTCTTCATCCACTTCGGAAGCGGCTTTTTTTTCTACAGACGGGATATTTAAATTTACTTGGTTGTCTTCGGTTACTAGTTCGTCAGGTTGTATTGGTTTGATACCCGCAGTTATGTCCTGCGCCAAATCCTCTATCAATGCTTGCAGCATTTTTTTGGAAATCCCCACAACATCTTCCGAAGCGTTCGGATCGATAACGTTATCAAATAAATCGCGTTTGCCTTTTACCAGATCAGCTACACGCTGTTCATAGGAATCTTCAGAAATTAATAAGAATATTTGCACTTTTTGTTTCTGTCCTAGCCGATGGACTCTGGCAATTCGTTGCTCCAGTATGGCGGGGTTCCAAGGCATATCCAGATTGATCAAGGCGCCGGCTATCTGTAAGTTCAAGCCAACACCCCCAGCATCGGTGGAGATAAACAGCTGTTTAGCGTCATCCTGACTGAATTTTTCCACTAATTCTCCACGCTTGGCGGTGGGTATGCCGCCGTGTAAATGCACGCAGCCAATCCCCATTTCTTGCGCCAGATTTTCCACCATTGCGGTCATCAAACTCCATTGTGAAAACACCACTGCTTTACGGTTGCTTTGTACGCACAACTCATCTAATAATCGGGCTAGTTCGTCCAGTTTGGGCGAACCTTGCGTTGCTTTATCGACCAAGCCGGCGGCATTACAGGCCATGCGGGCATTTTGCAAGGCGCTCATTAGTTTATTTTGTTCGCTTGGTGTTAACGGGCGTTTTTTGGCGATATTGGCTAACGAACCAGCAGTGCTTAAAGCGGTGTCATGTAATTCTCTTTGCTGATTATTCATCGCGATATCTAAAACTACTTCGGTACGATCTGGTAATTGATCACTGACCAGGGTGCGATTGCGGCGTAATACCACGGGCGCAATTCGCCGCCGTAATTCGGAAAGATTGCGGTAGCCAACGACTTTGCCGCGTTCGTCGGTAATATGAAAATCAAGCAAGCAGCGCCAAAGTGGCCCTAGTACCCTGGCATCCACCATTTGCAAGAGGCTGTACAAATCTTCCAGTCGGTTTTCCAGAGGCGTGCCGGTCAATACAAAAACATAACGGCTTGGAATCAGTTTAACCGTGGACGCCAGTTTGGTACGCCAGTTTTTAATGCGTTGCGCTTCATCCAGAATCAGCAGGTCGGGTTTTAGTGTTTCGCTGATTACAGACAAATCACGCAGAATGATTTCGTAATTGACAATAAAAAATAATGCGTCCGCTTTATATTGCACGGAACGGTTTTCTACCGCGCCTTGAATAATCTGTACGGATTTGCCGGTAAATTTGCCAATTTCCCGAGCCCATTGATGTTTTAAGGAGGCTGGACAAATTACCAGCACCCGGTTTACCGCGGCATTGTCTGCTAGCCAGCAGGCCGCGGCAATGGATTGCAACGTTTTTCCAAGACCCATATCGTCCGCCAGTAAGGCTCGACCTCTGGATGCCAGAAAAGAAACCCCTTCAACCTGATAGGGGAATAAACGTATTTTCAAACCTGGCAATACGCCATTGCTTTGCAGGATAGACCTGCTGATTTCCTGGCCGCGCATAGCCTGCGCCGCATCATCGGCGCATTGTTGAACATATTGTTCAACATCCGCGCCCAACTGGAAATCTTCATGTCCATATACCAGATGAGAAAAGCGAAAAAAATCTTCCGGCAAACGTCCGGTAAATATATCTTGCTGATTAAAAAAATCGTTAAACAGGTTGCCAAGGCCGGTTTCAACCTTGGCCCCTCGTTGTAATTTTATTATTGGCCGGGCTGCGGATTCCCAGGCCAGATAAACAAAAGAAGTGGTGACAGGCTGATTTTTAAATTGCTGGTATTTTGGATCTTTTTGAACATGGTGCAATACGGCTTCTATATGTTTGCAGGTGCCAAGCCGGTTACTTGCTAAATCTGGGCAAGTGCAATAGTTCATGCGTTGATCTAAAGAACGGATTTGCACCTGATAGGTTCGTTGCCAATGAGTGGAAGAAATCAGCGAGCTGGCGCGCCAGACGCCGAAGCCTAAATTTCCGTTTAATAGTTTAACGTTAACTTCATTACGGCCTTTTTTGATACGCTCTTGTATCGCTTCATCCATGGCGCTGGTTAAAATCTTATTATCCGGATGATAAAGATCGGCATAACTGTATAAAACCGCAACGGCATGACAGCAAATTTCATTTTTTTCATGGCAATCGCAATCAGTTAATAATGTACCGTCCTGTGTGTGAGTTACCGCAATCCAATACATGTCATCATTGCAATCTTCTACTTGGGCTACTAAGCGGTCATTTTCCTTGGTTAAGTCAATGACTCTATTTTCCGTAAAGAAAATCAAGCCTTTTTTTATGGTTTCACTAGAGGCAATTGATTGTAAATGCTCGGTATCGAATAGAAAAGGATCGTTTACCATGGAAAATCAATAATCAAGTTGAAAGTGGTTTAATTATACAGCACACCATGATTGAATTGATTCCCAACTGCTCAGTTCAGGCGGTAAGTTTTAAACCCAGAAACGACGCAGCCTGAAATTTAACTATGATAATAGGTTCGCCACTTGGCTCGTTCCTCTTTCCCAGGTTATTGCTGGAAATTCGCCTTTGACAGCACTTGAATCCTGGAAAGATTGGCTAGCCGCTTAGCGAACGATTTTTTCATTTCCGACGTTCTACGTCAGGAAGACGCCGTTAGGCACGTTTATTACTGATGGTTTGGGCCGATTCGATGCGTTAAAATAATGAATACAAAGCTTAACCATCAACCAGTTCGGCATTTTCACCTTAACAGATAAAAGGATTTTCAATTGTTAGGCCGTCAATTTGTTGCTTATGCTGCATATCCTCTGTATACAAACGTCTGCAATTGGACTCTAGGGCGGCGGCGACTATCAGCGAATCATAAAAACTAAATCCATAACGGGCCTGGATATCCAGCCCACGTCGATAAAGCGCCAGACTAGACGTCTTTCGCCATAACGGCGCCAATATTTGCTCCAGAAAACGTTGGGCATTTTCTAAACTCATCGGCGATGATAATTTGCGCGTTACAACGTTTAGCGTTTCTTGAACGACTTGATGGCTAATACAGGCGCTACGCGATTCCAGGGCCTTTCGCACCAACCTTCCGGCAATGGCGCGCTTGCGGTCATCGGTATCGTCAAATAAGTAGACAAAGATATTGGTATCGAGAAAATCACCGTTCATTCATTTCATCGCGCGTGAATTTACGACCACCCGTGCGCGCTTGCCCACGTAATTCCTCGATTAACGCCATGGCGTTATCGGCTTTTTGTTCCTGCCCGACATAATCCGCCAGCCAACTGCGAAATTGTGCATTTAAAGTGGTATGTTCATTACGAGCTCGTTCTCGGGCGGCTTCGATTAGATTATCATCCGCGCTTAATGTTATATTTTTCATAATCAAAGCCCAATGTTTTGTGTACACGAGAGAAGTGTACGCTATTTTGGGCATGATAACAAGGGCGGTTGACTAGATTGATCGGTTATCAAAAATCCCTAAAAACCTGTGGCTTAATCGGCAACCGGAAATTCAAGAATCGGCTTTTTCCGCTTTAGCCTCTCTGGCTTTTTTCGCCAGCGCGCTGTAATGGCGCCGCAATAATAATAGCTCCGCCTCTTCCATCTCTTCCAAATCAAGCAGCGCGTTATTTGCGCCTTCGACAGCCCGGATCAACTCGTCCAATTTAACCTGCATGGCTTCGGTATCCCGGTTTTGGGTGTGCTGGATAAGAAACACCATCAGAAACGTAATGATGGTTGTCGCCGTGTTGATCACTAATTGCCAGGTATCGCTAAAACCAAAAATTGGGCCGCTTATAACCCAGAACAGAATCACGCCTATGGCGACATTAAAAGCCAACGGCCTACCAGATAAACGTCCGAATAATCGGGCGAAATGGTCGAACTTCACGTTCCAGTTAGCCGCCTTATCAGTGTTGTTTGAAATAATTAGAAGTAGTTTGTTAAAAAACTCGACTATTGGTTGATTATTCATTCATGCCCCCTTTTTATTTATAATTAGATAGATCAAGACTTCAAAAAACCTCTCAACGTTCTGATGCAAATCCACCCTCTAAACTCGTAAGGTCATTTTGAAACGATCGGTATTGAAAGTAAAGGGAACGGTTTTTTTATCCATAACCGGACAAGAAATTCCGACGCCGTTTTCCCAAAACGACAAGCATCCGTAACCTAAAATTTAACTCGGAATTCTTTGACCGAAAGCAAACTTTCCACGCCTAAACCGTGATAAATATAAGTTCCAAATGGATGACTAGGATTGATTTTTAAATTTTGGAGGCTGCCATGGACGAATATTTCCATGCCGATTTTTACGGCTTTATTATTGATAGCGAGCAAGGATTATCTTTCGCCGGGAAACCTATCAATCTGCGTCCGAAAGAGTTCAAAATGCTGCTTGAGCTGGTCAAACACGCCGGCAAACGCATCTCAAAAGAAGATTTAATTCAACGCGTCTGGAACAACACGCCGGCTTCCGATGAAAATATTGCCCGTTGCCTGTCGATATTGAAATCGACCTTACGCCAAGTCAGTCCGGGTACTGAATCCTTGATAAAAACCGATTACGGGCAAGGTTATCGCTTTATTGGCCAGATCGGAAAACCGGCGACTTTTGTCAATGAACAAAATTTCTTTTTATTGATTAACGCCACCCGTAATCTGATCACTTTAAAAGATGGCCAGAATCGCTGGCAAATCGCTAATAGCGCCGCGCAAGAGATATGCGGATTAACCGGTAAGCCTTGGCAGGGTAAAACAGGCGCCGAACTTGCCGAATTTTGCGACGATAATTGCCGAAGAATTTTCGAAGAATGCGCGGATACCGATAAACAAGCATGGGATACCGGGCAGCCGGTTGAGTTCGTCTGTAGCGTAAATGCAAAAGACGAGAGCTCGAAAACGCGCACTTTCGAAATAGTTAAAACTCCTTTGTTCGATGTCGACGGCAGCCGTAAGGCGTTAATTATTTTAGGCCAGGAAATTACCGACCGTCTTGAAAACGATAGGCAGGGCCGTCTTATGAGTAGGGTGCTATCGAATAGCGATGAAGCGGTATTGATAAGCGACGCCGATAACAATATCGTCTACGTGAATAACGCCTTTACCCGTATTACCGGATACACGCGGAATGAAGTTTGCGGGCGGAATCCGCGCATTCTGGCTTCGGGCCGCCACGATAAATGCTTTTATGAAGAGATGTGGCGGCGCATTATTCATGACGGCGGCTGGCATGGCGAAATTTGGGATAAACGCAAAAACGGCGAAATTTATCCGAAATGGCTTAATGTCAGTACTGTTCACGATAGCGATAACACGCTATGCAATTATGTGGCTATCTTTAGCGATATCACCAAACTTAAAGCCGACGAAGCGCTACTGACATTTCTCGCCTACCACGATCCGTTGACCAAACTGCCCAATCGCTTATTATTGCGCGACCGTTTCGATCAGGCGGCCAGCATTAGAGACCGACGTGGTTCTGGATCGGTCGCGCTGCTCTATCTGGATTTGGATCAGTTCAAAAGCGTGAATGACACGCTGGGCCACGAAATAGGCGACCGACTGCTGATCGCCGTCTCTAACCGTTTAGGGGAAAATTTGCGCGAAACCGATACGGTTAGCCGCTTGGGAGGGGACGAATTTATCATTTTACTCACCGAAACGCCGGACACGCCTGCCGTGTCATTCATTGCACAAAAAATTCTCGATTGTCTCTGCAAGACGTTTGAAATCGATCAATACACTATCAACTCCAGCGCCAGTTTAGGGATAGCCCTTTATCCGGACGATAACGACAAGTTCGAAACATTGATAAAGCTCGCCGATACGGCTATGTATCACGCCAAGAATCGCGGACGGAACACCTATCGTTTCTATACCGACAAAATGAATGTCGACGCCATGGAGCGCTTGCATATGCGTAACAGTTTGGCCGAAGCGTTGAATCAGCGCCAATTTGTCTTGCATTACCAACCGCAATTCGATTTACAGAGCGCTCAATTAACTGGAATTGAAGCGCTGATTCGTTGGAATCACCCAGAATTCGGATTGATGTTTCCGAACAAATTTATTCCGCTTGCCGAAAAAACCGGGCAGATTGTTCCCATAGGCGAATGGGTGATGCGCGAAGCTTGCCGACAAGCAAAAGCCTGGCAAAACCAAGGATATGAACCGATCCGGGTGGCGCTCAACCTGTCGCCCCTGCAATTTCTACGCGGCGATATTGTCAAGATGATCACCGACGTGACTAGCGAATATGGACTCGATCCCCAATACGTCGAACTGGAGCTGTCCGAGACTATCATGTTACAGAACGTCGATTACATTCTTGATCTTATTCAAAAACTTAAGTCGTTGCGGTTTACTCTCTCCATCGATGATTTCGGCGCCGGTTATTCGAGCCTAGCCTTTTTGAAACGCTTTCAGTTTGACAAACTAAAAATCGATCAAACGTTTATCCGCAATCTGGAAGTTGACCGCCATGATTGCGCTATCGTCAGTTCTATTATTCAATTGGCGAAAGGTTTCGATATGCGCACTATTGCCGAAGGCGTGGAAACCCAAGTTCAGATTGAATTGTTACGCCGGGAAGGTTGCCATGAAGGTCAAGGCTATTTCTTTAGCCACCCGCTGCCGGCCGACCAAATTGTTAACTATCTAAAAAAATAACAAAAACCTTATAAAAAACTCGGCTATATTCAATATACCTTATAATGTAATCTTTTAGTAAGGGTTGCTGCGATAAATATCGTATCAATTATAAAACGACCATTACGCTTGCGGAGTCTATTGAGCTTGTATCCAACAGTCGCCAATCCGATCATGAATATCCAACGGCATATAGGCGTGGCGTTGGTTTATGCCCTATCCGCACGGCTTGTATCCATCCTGTTCACACCCAACGGCCATAACCCTGTTCTATGGATACCAGGCGGACTTGCGTTAGCGGCGCTGCTGTTCTGGGGTAGAAATCTATGGCCGGGAATATTGGCGGGCGGCATACTGGCGGGTCTGATCGGCCACATGCCGATTGCAGTCTCATTTTCGGTCGCCGCCGGAAACACGTTGGAAACATTGTGCGCGGCTTGGTTGTTGCAAATGCTGGCAACGGGCGATTATATCGATTTAAACAATGTTGCCGATTTTTTGATCATAGCCCTGACCGCGGCAATTTCCGCCTGTATCAGCGCTTTGATCGGACCATTGGCCCTTTATCATATTGACTCGGCATCAAGCGGCAACCTTGGCGTCAATATGCTGCACTGGTGGCAAGCCGATGCAATGGGCATTCTTGTCGCAACCCCACTGGCGTTGATTTGGCGTAAATGGCCGCCGGGGTGGTTTAGCCATCCGAAACGCGCACTGGAAACCTTGTGTTTTCTAGCGATATCGATGCTGGTGACTTTAATTGTTTTCCTAGACTGGCGCCACGAGGTATTCGGATTAATCGCCAGGGGATATTGGATTTTTTTGTTGCTGCTATGGGCGGCGTTCCGCTTCGGCCGGCACGGGGTACTATTACTACTGATGATGGTTGCGGTGTCCGGATCGTTGGGCATGGAACGGCATACGGGCGAGTTTGGAAATGATTATGAATTAATCGGATTACAAAATTTCTGGTGTTATCAATTGGTCATCACCTTGGTTGGCATGTCGCTGGCGCTTAGCTTGAAAACCCGCCATCAGGCGGAAGACGAATTACGGCTCGCGGCATTGGTCTATCAAAACAGTAGCGAGGCGATGATGATTACCGATGAGAAAAATCGCATCATCTCCATAAATCCGGCTTTTACTGTCTGCACCGGCTATACGCCGGAGGATGTGCTCGGGCAAAATCCGCGCATCCTTAATTCCGGCAGGCAATCGCAACAATTTTACGAAGCGATGTGGAACGCCTTGAATTGCGAGGGGCGATGGGAAGGGGAAATATATAACCGCCGTAAAAACAAGGAAATCTTTATTGAGTGGGTGGTGATCAATACCGTTTTCAATCATAACGGCTCCGTTCATCGCCGGGTTGCGTTGTTTTCCGATATTTCGGAAAAGAAGAAAACGGAAGAATTGATTTGGTCTCAGGCCAATTATGATCCTTTGACGCAATTACCTAATCGCCGTTTATTCGCGGACCGCTTACAACAGGAGATTATAAAAGCCGAGCGTGATCAACAAGCGCTGGGCTTGCTGTTTATAGACCTGGATCGTTTCAAGGAAGTCAACGATAGTTTAGGCCACAATCTGGGTGACGCCTTATTGATTCAGGTTGCGCAGCGTCTGAGCGCCTGCGTGCGCAAGTCCGACACGGTAGCGCGTCTGGGCGGCGATGAATTTACCGTGATATTGACGGAATTGAACGACTGCAACGATGTCGAGAAAGTCGCTCAAAATATACTCTTAGCGGTGGAGCAGCCCTTTTCCTTGGGCGACAGTCTGGCTTACGTCTCAGCCAGCATAGGCATCACCTTGTATCCGGCCGACGGCGTGCATTGCGACGATTTGCTGCGCTTTGCCGACCAAGCCATGTATTCCGCTAAAAACAAAGGCCGTAACCGCTTTTGTTATTTTACCCCGGAAATGCAGTCGTTTTTGGACAAACATGTCCAAATCGTACACGACCTTCGCGACGCCATTACTGAACAGCAATTCGATGTGCTTTATCAGCCTATCGTAAATTTAGCCAGCGGCGATCTGGTTAAAGCCGAAGCGCTGATCCGTTGGAACCATCCGCAACATGGGCTTATCATGCCGAGCGATTTTATTCCCGTAGCGGAAGAAACCGGCATGATTAACGATTTAGGCGACTGGATTTTTAAACAAGCGACGGCGCAAGTTCGGCAATGGCGGCAAATGTTTCAAGCCGATTTTCAAATCAGCATCAATAAGTCGCCGGTGCAATTTCATACGCTGGCGAACATGCACCATGCGTGGACCGATTACCTGCATGAGATGAAGCTGCCGGGTAATTGCATAGTGCTGGAAATAACGGAAGGGCTGTTACTGGATGCAAACAATCTGGTCGCCCAGCAATTAAAGTATTTCCGGGATTGCGGGATGCAAATCGCCATTGACGACTTTGGAACCGGGTATTCCGCGCTCGCCTATCTCGAAAAATTCCATATCGATTATTTGAAAATCGACCGCTCCTTCACGCGCAATCTTACCACCCAATCGAGTGATTTAGCTTTGTGCGAAGCCATCATCGTCATGGCTCACAAATTGGGTATCAAAGTCATCGCCGAGGGGGTAGAAACCTTGGGGCAACATGATTTGCTGCGCCAGGCCGGCTGCGATTACGCGCAAGGGTATTTTTTTGCGCCGCCCTTGTCCGCTGACGAATTTGAACGTTTATTTCAACCCGGAAACAATGAACATATTAAGTTTTCCGGTTAATTTCAATCCATACATGGTGTAAACACAGGAGGAGCCATGTCACAAAAAATTAAGCCCACCGCACGCGAAATTGTGCTGCGTGAAAATGATTTTATTGTTTCCAAAACCGACACTAAAGGCAAACTGACTTATTGCAACCCAATTTTCAGCGAAGTTTCCGGCTATTCGGAACTGGAGTTATTGGGTAAACCGCATAATATAGTCCGTCATCCGGATATGCCGCGCAGTGTTTTTAAATTACTCTGGGAGACTGTAACAGCCGGCGAGGAGTTTTTCGGCTACGTCAAAAATATATGCAAGGACGGCTCCTACTATTGGGTTTTTGCTACTGTTACGCCGAGCTATAGCGTAAATAACGATACCAAGCAACCTCAGCTGATCGGTTTCTTCTCGGTGCGGCGCAAACCGGACAAAAGCAAGGTGGAATTCATACAAGACCTCTACCGAGACATGCTTGCCGCCGAAAACAAAGCTGAGCGGAAGGATGGCGTTAGCGCGGGAATAGCCGTACTTAACAGTTTGATTCAACCTACCGGAAAAGATTACTGTGAATACATACTTACACTTTAACGGCAAAACCGCCATGGGCTATTTGTTGATCCTATTGAGTTTTATCACCTTAAATTCAATTCTTACGCAAGGCGCAGCATGGAGCAGCTTATTACCGGAGGCGTTAAGTTTTGGGATTATTTTCCGGTATTTCAAAACCGCCCGCGACGAAAGTGCTTTTATAAATTCCTTGACCGATCTGGCTAAACAAATTGAATTGGGCGAACTGGAATTCCGCATCACGCAAATTCCCGCCAAGGCCGAGTTAGCAGGCGTGGCCTGGCGCCTGAACAGCGCCCTGGATCAAATTGAAACCTTTATGCGCGAGACGTCGGCGTGTTTCCAAGCTGCACAGAAAAAACAATTCTATCGCAAACCCAGCCACACTGGTATTAAAGGCGCATTTGCCCAAGGTCTGGTTCATGTTGAAAATTCGCTGGCTAAAATGCAGGAGAATCATTTGCGCAGTTTTCGCGAAGCCTTATTTTCCCAGTTAGGGCAAATGAAAACCGAAAACTTATTATCCAGTTTGGAGCGCACGCAAATCGATTTATCGATCATTACCGAGCAGATGGAGCAAGTTGAGCTCATTTCCGGCAATGCTTCGGCTATCGCCGCTCATAGCCGAGCCTCGATAGGCGCCGTGATAGGAAAATTGGTCGGCATTATTCAAAAAATCGAAGCCATGAAAGACTCGTCAATTGAGCTCAATCAAAGTAGCCAGGAAATTACCGCTGTTACCACTTTAATCGCCAAAATCGCCGATCAGACCAATTTGCTGGCTTTGAACGCAGCGATTGAAGCAGCGCGCGCCGGCGAACACGGCCGGGGGTTTTCCGTGGTCGCCGATGAAGTGAGAAGATTGGCGGAGAACACCAAAATCGCCACGCAAAAAATCAACAACACCATCAAGAAATTCACTCATGCGACGGCGATCATCGTTGAAGATACGGAAAGCATGGCCAGCATGACAGATGAATCGAAAGTTACGATTGCCGAATTCGAACTTAAAATCGGCGAGGTCAGCGCCATCTCTCTGGAAACGTATGGAAAAGTGTCTTACGCGCGCATGGTGGGAGAAATCTCTTTGGCTAAAGTTAATCAAATGATCTTTGTCCAGCAAGGCTACCGCGCCATGGAAACCGGCCCCAATTCAAAGGCGGCCCAAGCAATCAAGGTTTCTCACCATGAATGCAAGTTCGGCCATTGGCTGTATTTTGGCGCCGGCTCAAAAGCTTATCGCCATTTACCCTCCTATCAACAAATCAATGCTCCGCACGAGTTGTCGCACCAAAGCATGCGTCTGGCGTTGAGTAAACTGGCGGAAAACTGGCAAACGTCAGCATCTATCCAAGAACAAATTATCGACAGTTTTGAAACCATAGAAACTTGCAGTCAAGAAATCGCGAAACGTCTCGATTTGATAGTCGAAGAGAAAAAACGCTTTGAAAGCGCCAGCACTTCGGAAAAAGGCGAAGTCGATTTGTTTTAGCAGGTTTTGTCTTAATATTTTGCCCACAAACTTGGCTGGGATATATGAAAGCGCATAGGCGGCTTCTTCAGATTTTTTGACCGGGGACTAGCATGAAGGCGTGGTATGCGCGCGCCCTTTAAATTAATGCTTTTTCAGCCTATTGAAAAATATATCTTTTTTCATACCTTGCCATCAATGCCATTCAACCGTTGTAAAACGCCGGCGCTTTAGGTATTATCCGCTCTGGGCGTTTACATTTCTTAGACCTATGTCCCTCCTAATTCCTTATTTCCAATTTAAGATTCTCTATTTGTCAGGAGCAGGAACATGGCCGATAAAATCAGAATAGCAACCACTTCTTTAGCGGGTTGTTTCGGCTGTCACATGTCTTTTCTGGATCTTGACGAACGGCTGCTGGACTTGGCGAAGGTTGTGGAATTTGACCGTTCGCCGCTTACTGATATCGAACATTGCTCATCCAGCGACATCGGTTTAATAGAAGGCGGGGTTTGTAATTCTGAAAATGTGCATGTATTGCGCGAATTTCGGAAAAACTGCAAAACGCTGGTAGCCGTAGGCGCTTGCGCGATAAATGGCGGATTACCGGCCCTGCG
>JBEKBU010000037.1:0-20300 GCA_050015235.1 Methylomonas sp.
AGTAGCAAGCAAGTTACTGGCCCAAATGCTCCCGTTCTGTGCTGTGTTAGCAGAAGCAACAAGAATCTCCCCGCTAACTGGGAATGAGGATTTGCAGGATGTTAAGCTGGCAACAAAAGGCATACGCGCCGCCCTGCGCCTGCGTCATTACTCATACCGAGAGCCGGATGTTATACATGACGAGGGCACTTTCCTCGGATTCTGCCCGGCTGACCAATCTGAAACATCTGGTCTTTCGCCCGACGAAGCTGAGTCCGAGTTCTTCAACCATTTGTCGAACCTTATGGCAGTTCTCAAGTTGGTTGAAGCTTCTCCTCATACCTCGTCCGGCTCGGTGACCAACAATGTTGTCGAAGCAACTAAGTATCGTTCTGGCACAGCCTTCATCATGATGTGGATGGATCCTCAACATCCAGAACTGATGGACGTCGCTGACACCGTTAGAACGGTATTTCGTACATTTGATATCCGAGCAGTCAGAGCCGACGACATTGAGCACGAAGGATTGATCAGTGAGCGCGTTATAAATGAGATAAGAACATCCGAGTTCCTATTTGCCGATCTAACTGGCACACGGCCAAATGTCTACTACGAAGTCGGCTATGCACATGCTTTAGGCAAGAGAGTAATTCTCTTTCGAAAGGCGGGAACCGGAGTTCACTTCGACCTCGCTGGTTTTAACTGTCCTGAGTATGAAAATCTCCGCGACTTATGCAAGAAGCTGGAAAGACGCCTTGTGAGTCTAACAAATAGGAATCCGAGTCCGTTCCTCAAGGAAATTTAAGAACCCGCCGTTCCAGCATTAAAATGTTAGAATAGAAGAGTAGCCGTTAGGCTTACGCATAACGGCCCTCGCAGAACCGGACTTGGAGCGTTACACCATCCGGCTCCCAGCTTAAGTCATCCACACGCAAACTCGGGGTCCGCAAACTCGGGGTCAGTTCCCATAATCTAACATTTTAATGTTATATTGTGGGAACTGACCCCGTCTTTCGCGTCTTTCGCACTTCTGCGTAATCGTTTTGACTATCCTCAAAACACCAGCGCATTACTACAGAATTATCAAGTACAAAAGCTAGATTCATGCTCGCCCTTCATTGATTAAATCGCGGATAGTCACGCCATTAGGAAATAAATTACCCTTTCTTGATTCTCTAATATGCGTCGCCGCTTCCTTTGGTGTCCGAATAGATTCCAAATTACTGGGTGTAATTGGAAATATCTCGACAAGATTGCCGCCTTCGGAAAATTTCGCCGCAAGATTTTTTTTAAGATTTCTAACCCAATATCCAGTGCGTCTATTTCATTATTTATTAAGCCGGCTCTTATAGCTTCCTGTATCGCCAACTCCTGATCCGGGCGAGGGTGTATATTCATGATTTTCTCTCCGTGTTATTGGACAAAGGTATACAAACGCCAATTTTAACTTACGGCGGCTTTTCTCGATTAGAGCGTTGCTGGCTGTCCATGGCGGCCCTTAAAATATGGTTAATCCGGGTCTGATAGCCTTTACCTTGCGCTTTAATCCATGCCAGTACATCCGCATCAAGCCGGAGTGTGAGTTGTTTTTTGGCGGATGGCCAAGGCGCGCTGATTTTTTCAAAAAACTCGTCACCCAACGGCAAGCTGTCGGAATAGTCAATATCCTCGTCCGTCATGGCGTCAAGCCTTGCCAAGTCGCTTTTTATAGATTTTTTGTTCACGTTCGTTAGCCTTTCTCATCGAAATAATGCGGGTTGCCTCATGGCGTGGCGTATGTACTATCACAAGGACGCGTCCTTCCAGGGTTCCTAGCGTAATAAATCGGGGTTCTCCGTAATCGTAACGGTCATCTTCAAAGGTGATGCACTCACCGGAAAAAATGAGCGCCGCATCCGCAAAGCTCAATCCATGCTTTTGAAGATTAACAGAACTCTTGTCGTCATCCCAGACATATCTCATTAAATGTAACGCCTTTTGTAGTTACAAGGAAATTGATTAAATTCTACCTCTACATCTCGGTATAATCAACAAAAGACTCAAGACATCAAGAGGTTTTTGTAAACACCTGGAACAACTCAGGGTTTTAGAATTCTAATGTTATATTGTTGGAACTGACCCCCCCTTGTGTGTTTTGCCTATGGCAAAAGACAAGACTTGACCCCGTATTTCCTTTTTTATTAAAATGGTTTGAATGATAGACTTGACCCTAATTTGTCCCTTAGTTGCTTTTATAAAAAACCACTTTCCTTTACGGGATAGCATTTGTTTTATCATTACGATTTTGTTAATGGAATTTATAACCGGTTGCGGCCCCAGTCGCGACAAAATTGAACATATAGAGCAATACAGGGCTCAAGCCAAAAACCTGGTGCAGCCTCACTTGCATGAAAATAATCCGGAATTCATTAAAATAAATAAATTCGTTGCCGAGGCGGAGCTCACAAATAAAAAAATCATTTATCCGCATTCCATTTACCTGAAAAAACCCAAATATCCAAGAATTAAAGCAACAGCATACGAAGAAGCAAAAGTGATTTGCGAAATGATTATCGGTAAAAACGGTATGGCAAGAAATGTTCAGTGTTCGGCCTACGTCAATCTCACCGCCGATGATAGTTTTATTAAAGCCGCAGAAGAGTCATTAACTAATTCCGTGTTCTCGCCCGGCTCTATCGATGGAGAATTTACCGATTTTGTAGTCAAACAACCGATTTACTTCCAAATTCCAGATAATTTTTTTAAATAAATGCAAACATTTATTTAGAAGCAGAGAAAGAAGCAGAGAAAGAAGCAGAGAAAGAAGCAGAGAAAGAAGCAGAGAAAGAAGCAGAGAAAGAAGCAGAGAAAGAAGCAGAGAAAGAAGCAGAGAAAGAAGCAGAGAAAGTGTCAAGTCTTGTCTTTTGCCATAGGCAAAAGACAAGACTTGACCCCAGGGTTGCGGACGTTGATTTAATCGATTACCACTAAGCAGGTGAAACTTTGGCTATGAAGAATCCGCCGCATCCCGGCGAAACCATTCGCGAATTGTGCCTTGAACCATTGGGTTTGAGCGTGACCGCCGCCGCCGAGGGTTTAGGTGTAACGCGCAAAACGCTTTCTGAACTGTTAAACGGGCATTCCGGCATATCCGTGGAAATGGCTGTGCGTTTATCACATGGCTTTGGCGGCAGTCCTGAAAGCTGGCTGTTACAACAAAACCTCTACGATCTTGCCAAGGCCGGAAACAAGTTAAGCACTATAAAAGTTAAACGGTTCGCTTTGAGCTAAAGTCCATGGCGTCGGCAGGCGCATAATTCCGCACACGTTGGAAATTTTGTAACTATTCGACGTGAGACTAACCTTCAAAAGCTTTCCTGTAGCTAACCACCTTGGCTTTTGGCGCCGGAGCGCCTAGCAGAGGTTAGCCCGGCATGGAGGCCGGGCGAAAGCTACCGTGAGGTATTTACAGCGTCCTCTGCTAGGCGCTCCGGCGCCAAAAGCCGGGTAGCTGACGCTAACTTCCAATGCGCGGAATAGTTACATTTTCAAAACTGCTCCGACAACGTCTCGGCGTCCAAAATCCGCTAGCTTCCGAGCATAATCATTTAACCGCAAGCCGCGCAAATAATTTCTCCAAAAACGCCAGCTTAGCTTCCAGATTCTCCAGTTTACAAAAAAACCGCAATTTATCCGCGCCGTCGAATTTATAAACTTGCGGTTCGGTTTGAATCAATTTGATCAGTTCGCCGGCGTCGATTTGCGCGGCTTGGTTAAATACGATGCGTCCGCCGCCGGCGTGCGCCTCGATTTTCTTGACGCCCAACGGCTCGGCGTGCTGTTTTAATTCGGTAATGCTGAACAGGGCCTTAGCCTGATCCGGCAGCAAGCCGAACCGGTCTATCATTTCGACTTTCAACGCCGTCAATTCCTGCGCGGTTTCGGCGCCGGCGATGCGTTTATACAGCACCAGACGGCTGTGGATATCCGGCAGGTAATCTTCCGGAATTAACGCCGAAGTTTGCAAGTCGACTTCCGGGCCGTTATCGATGGGTGCGTCCAGCTCCGGTTGCTTGCCGGATTTTAACGCGGCGACGGCGCGTTCCAGTAGCTCCGTATACAAGGTAAATCCGATTTCCTGGATCTGGCCGCTTTGTTCGTCGCCGAGTAATTCGCCGGCCCCGCGGATTTCCATGTCGTGGGAGGACAGCATGAAACCGGCGCCCAATTCGCCGGACGTTTCAAAAGCCTCCAGACGCTTGACCGCTTCATTGGACATTAAAGCTTTCGGCGGCACTATGCAGTAAGCGTAAGCGCGATGATGCGAGCGGCCGACCCTGCCGCGCAATTGGTGCAATTGCGCCAGTCCCAGTTTATCGGCGCGATTGATGACGATGGTGTTGGCGCTGGGAATGTCGATACCGCTTTCGATGATCGTGCTGCAGATCAGCAAATTAAAGCGCTGATGGTAAAAATCCAGCATGATTTGCTCCAGCTCGCGCTCCGGCATTTGCCCGTGCGCGATTTGAATACGGGCTTCCGGCAGCAGGGTTTCCAGTTCCCTGGCCATTTTATCCATGGTTTTTACGTCGTTATGCAGGAAAAACACCTGGCCGCCGCGCTTGATTTCGCGCTGGCAGGCTTCCTGAATTTGCGCTTCTATCCATTCGGTAATAAACGTTTTAATCGCATGGCGGTTCGGAGGCGGCGTAGCGATAATCGAAATATCCCGCAAACCGGACATGGCCATGTTCAAGGTGCGCGGGATCGGGGTGGCTGTTAACGTCAATAAATCCAGTTCCGAACGGAGTTTTTTGAAATGTTCCTTCTGGGTCACGCCAAAGCGGTGTTCTTCGTCTATGATGACCAAGCCTAAACTTTGGTACTGCAAGTCCTTGGATAATAGTTTATGCGTGCCGATCACTACATCGACTTTTCCGGCGGCCAAAGCTTCGCTGACGGCTTTTTGCTGTTTAGGCGAAACAAAACGCGACAATACTTCCACGCGTATCGGCCAATCGGCGAACCGGTCGCGGAAGCTTTGGTAATGTTGTTGGGCGAGTAGCGTCGTCGGCACCAATACCGCCACCTGCTTACCGCTTTGCACGGCGATAAACGCCGCCCGCATCGCTACTTCGGTTTTTCCGAAACCCACGTCGCCGCACACCACTCTGTCCATCGGCTGCGGATTCAACATGTCTTCCATGATGGCTTCTATGGCGCTTAATTGATCCGGCGTTTCCTCGAACGGGAAGCCGGCGGCGAACGTGGCGTATTCCTGCTGGTTGACGTTAAAGGCGAAGCCCTGCCGGGCGGCGCGTTTGGCGTGTATATCCAGCAATTCGGCCGCTACGTCGCGGGCGCGCTCCATGGCTTTTTTCTTGGCCTTGCTCCATTGATCCGAGCCTAGCTTATGCAGAGGCGCATTTTCGGCGCTCATGCCGCTATAACGGCCGATTAAATGCAACGACGAGACTGGGACGTAAAGTTTATCGTTGTTGGCGTACTCCAGCATTAGAAATTCAGCCGCGATGCCGCCGATTTCCAGGGTTTGCAAACCCAGATAGCGGCCGACGCCATGTTCCAGATGAACCACGGGCGAGCCTATGCTGAGCTCGTTAAGATTATTGAAAATATTTTCCAGTTCCCGCGCCGCCGATTTACGGCGTCTGCGCCGTTGCCGGACTTTTTCGCCGCTCAGATGGCCTTCGGTAATGATGGCGATAGCGGGATCGCCCAATATTAAACTGTTATCCAACGGCGCGACGGTAATACAAAGGGCGTCGTCGCCCTCTATAAATTCCCGCCAGCTTTGCTGCTGTTTAACGGTCAATTTACAGGCTTTCAACGTATCGATTAACGCTTCCCGGTGACCGGCGGTTTCGGCGACGAATAATATCCTGCCGTTGAAATTCTCGATAAATTGGCGAAGTTTTTGCGCGGGCTCTTTCGAACGTCCGTCTATTACCAAGTCGGGCAGATGATGGAAATTGAAACGGAACGCCCGCCCGGCCTGCTCGTCAAGCTCCACGCGGCTAAAGGCCTGCGTGTGTTGTTGAATTTCCTGGGCGTTTAAAAATAACTCGTCCGGCGCCAGCAATGGCCTGTTAACGTCGTATCTGCGTTGCTGGTAACGCTCTTGGGCTTCCGCGTAAAATTTCTCCGCGCAGCCGTATAATCCGGCAGGCAGTACGAATAACGCCGATTTCGGCAAATAGGCGAATAACGACTCCGTCCGTTCGACAAACAAAGGCAAATAGTATTCGACGCCAGCCGGCGCAATCTGCTTGGATACGTCCAGATACAAAGTGTTTTTGGCCGGCGCGTCCGGAAACCGGGTGCGGAAGTTTTGACGGAACAATTTAATGGCGTCGTCGGTAAAAGGGAACTCGCGGGCCGGAAATAATTCTATCTGCCGCATTTTTTCCAGCGACTTTTGCGTATCCGGATCGAAACTGCGGATAGACTCTATTTCGTCATCAAATAGTTCGATGCGGTAGGGGACTTTGCTGCCCATCGGAAATAAATCCAGAATGGAGCCGCGCACGGCGAATTCGCCGTGTTGGTAGACTTGCGACACGCACTGATAGCCGACCGCTTCCAGTTTAATACGGGTCAAGTCCAAATTTAAATCGTTACCGACGCTAATGGAAAAACTATGCGCCAGCACATGCTCGCGCGGCGCCAGGCGATGCATCAGCGTAGCCACCGAAACTATCAGCGCGCCGCGCCGGGTGTCCGGTAATAGGGCCAGGGTTCGCAGACGTTCGGAAATAATTTCCGGCAAGGGGGAGAATACGTCGTAGGGTAGGGTTTCCCAGTCCGGAAAGTGCAAAATGGGCAGAGAGTTATTTAGAAAAAAAGATAACTCGTGCTCCAAGCGCAAAGCGGCTTGATGATCGATAGTGACAATAACCAGTAAGCGGTTTTCCTGGCTAATCGCCGTAGCCAGGGTCAATGCGTCGCCGCCGCCGGTTAAGCCGGCCCAAAAAACGGTTTGCCCGGCGTTTTGCGGCAACGCCGCATCCGGAATTATCGGGAAGGACATGAGTTCAAATACGTATTAACAATCGGCCTTATTATAACCGTGATGCCGGATTGTGGGGTTAGGGTTTTTATCTGTATAATATTGATCCAGTTATTTACTGATTTTTAATTTACAGATTGACAAGTGTACGGATTACTCCTGCGCTTGCGGGAGATACCTATATGTCCGCTCCAGAACAGATTCCGGGCCGTAGCCCTTTGCGCCGCGATTGGCGATTGTCCGAAGTCGAAGCTTTGTTCGCCTTGCCTTTTAATGATTTGCTTTTTAAAGCGCAATCGCTGCACCGGCTGCATTTTGACGCCAATGAGATTCAAGTTAGCAGTTTATTGAGCATTAAAACCGGCTCCTGTTCCGAGGATTGCGGATATTGTCCGCAGAGCGCCCGCTATGACGCCGATTTGCATCCGGAGGCTTTATTGCCCATGGAGACGGTGTTAAAAGCCGCGCAACAAGCTAAAACGGATGGGGCTTCCCGTTTTTGCATGGGCGCCGCCTGGCGCAGTCCAAAAGACCGCGATATAGAGCGGGTGGTGGAGATGATCCGGGGCGTAAAGGCCTTGGGCATGGAAACCTGTGTGACGCTCGGCATGCTGACCGAACAACAGACTTTGGCTTTAAAACAAGGCGGATTGGATTATTACAACCATAATCTCGATACTTCCGAAGATTATTACGCCGAGGTGATTACTACCCGTACCTATCAGGATCGGCTGGATACGCTGGCGAGAGTTAGGGACGCCGGCATCAACGTCTGTTGCGGCGGCATCGTCGGCATGGGTGAATCAGAGCTGGATCGGGCAAAATTATTGTTGGAGCTGGCGAATTTGCCTAAACAGCCGGAAAGCGTACCGATTAATATGCTGGTGCGGGTGGAAGGGACGCCATTGTACGGTTTGGCGGCTCTCGATCCGCTGGTGTTTGTCAGAACCATTGCCGTCGCGCGGATTTTAATGCCGGAATCCCGGGTGCGTTTGTCCGCCGGACGCAAGGATATGAGCGACGAAATGCAGGCGCTGTGTTTTCTGGCCGGGGCTAATTCCATTTTTTACGGCGACAAACTCTTGACCACCGATAATCCGATGACCGATCGCGACAGGCAATTATTTCAACGCCTGGGTTTGCATGCGGGCGGCTCCAGTTATAACTGATGGAAAATAAATTTTACGATTTCGGCGGCGAGCTAGAACAAATTAAACGGCAAAACCTGTACCGAAAGCGGTTGGTAAACGACGCGGCGCAGGGTACGCTGCTGCATGTCGACGGCGGACGCCTGCTTAATTTTTGCAGCAACGATTATTTAGGTCTCGCCAATCATCCCGCAATCCGCGCGGCTTTTAAACAAGCCGCCGATAAATACGGGGTCGGCGGCGGCGCCGCGCATTTAGTCTGCGGCCATACCAGCGCCCACCATGCCTTGGAAGAGGAATTGGCCGATTTTACCGGGCGCGACCGGGCGTTGTTGTTCTCTACCGGCTATATGGCCAATCTCGGCGTGATCTCCGCATTGTTGAGCCGTGGCGATTATCTGTTCGCCGATCGTCTCAACCACGCGTCCTTGCTGGACGGCGCGTTATTGGCGCACGCCCGTTTACAGCGTTATCCGCATGCCGACGTTACAACCCTGAAATCCCGGCTGGCCGATTGCAAGGCTAGAGCGATGCTGGTTAGCGACGGCGTATTCAGCATGGATGGCGATTTGGCGCCGTTACCGGCTTTGGCGGAATTGGCCGCCGAATACCAAACGGGGTTGCTGATTGACGACGCTCATGGGTTCGGCGTGCTGGGCGCCCACGGCGGCGGTATTGTTGAACATTTCGGGCTGAGTATGCGCGAGGCCCCGATATTGCTGGGCACGTTGGGAAAAGCCTTTGGAACGTTTGGGGCGTTTGTCGCCGGTTCAAACGATTTAATTGAAATGCTGATCCAAAAAGCCAGAACCTATATCTATACCACGGCTGCTCCGGCTGCGATAGCTGAAGCCAGCCGGGTCAGCCTGCAATTAATCCGCGCCGAATCCTGGCGCCGGGAAAAATTACTCCATCTGATAAGCCGTTTCCGGCAAGGCGCGCAACAGCTAGGCTTACCGATACTTGCATCCGGTACGCCCATCCAGCCGCTGCTAATCGGCGGCAGCCGCAGGGCAATCGCGGTCAGCAGCCAAATGCAGACCGAAGGTTTTTTAATCACCGCTATCCGTCCGCCCACGGTTCCGGATGGCACGGCAAGATTACGGATTACATTTTCCGCTAACCATGAAGATCATCAGATCGACGCTTTGCTGGAGGCCTTGGCAAAGGCCTTGTTTTAATATTCGACGCGTCCGCCGACCAAACTAAACGCCCCAGCGCCGAACCGATATGCCATGAATATGACGATACATAAACAGATAGCGGGCAAGGGGCCGGCGCTAGTCTTGCTGCACGGCTGGGGCATGCATGGCGGCGTTTGGCGGGGTTTCGTACCAATGCTGGCTTTGCATGCGCAAGTCATTTGCCTGGATTTACCCGGACATGGCGGTAGCGGCGGCGTCAGTCCCTATACCGCGGATGCGGTGGCCGACGTTTTATTGAACGCCGTTCCAGCGGAAAAATTCGGCATTCTGGGTTGGTCGCTCGGCGGAACGCTGGCGTTGGCTATCGCCCGGCGCTGCCCGCAACGCGTCCAATCCTTGTTTATGCTGTCCGCAAATCCAAAATTTGTGCAATCTACGGACTGGCCGGGCATGGAGGCGCAAGTTCTGGATGCTTTTATCGACCGGATGGCGGCAAATCCGCAACTGACGCAACAGCGTTTTTTAGCGCTGCAAGTTCACGGATCGCCGGAAGCCCGGCGCCTTTTATCGGAGCTCAAGCAATTGCTGGCGGAATCTAACGCGCCCGACGCCGAAGCGCTCAAAGGCGGCTTGCAAATACTTAAGGACGCCGATTTGCGTGCTGAATTAGGCGGGTTGGCGATGCCGGCCACTGTGATTATGGGCGATAAAGATCATCTGATTCCGCCAGCCTGCGCAACCGCTCTGAAAGACTTACAGCCGGCGCTGAATGTGCGCGTGATCGAAAATGCCGGGCATGTGCTTTTTTTATCGCATCCCAAGCAATTGCTCGATATCGTCGTGAGCGGATTGTAACCATGGAAAGCCGGCTGGAAAAAAAAGATATCAAACGCTCCTTTGCCGCCGCCGCCGGGCGTTATGACAGTTTAGCCGCTTTGCAAAGGCAGGCCGGTATGGCGTTACTGGAAAAGTTTCCGCTCCAGCCCGATCCCGGTTTGATATTGGATTTGGGTTGCGGTACAGGGTTTCTAACCCGGCAAATGGCTGTCGATCCGGGATTACAGTCTATATTGGCGCTCGATATCGCCTTGCCGATGTTGTTGGCCTGCCGTGAAAAAAATTGCTTGTCGCCAATACGGTATATTTGCGCGGACGCTGAAAAAATTCCGCTTGCCGACGCGTGCGTCAGGCAAATCTACGCTAATCTCGCCTTGCAATGGTGTCAGGATTTAGCCGCCGTATTTACGGATTGCCGGCGGATTTTAAAAAAAGGCGGCCAATTGGCGTTTACAACTTTCGGCCCGGCGACCTTGCGGGAATTAAAAGCCGCTTGGGGTATGGTCGACGATTATACCCATGTCAACCGGTTTTATGATGAGCGCGCTATTTATCGGCGCCTAAAACAGGCCGGATTTGTCGCTATCCGCTGCGAGAGCCAGGTGATACAAAACGAATATTCGTCCGTCCTGTCTTTAATGCGGGAATTAAAAGGTTTAGGCGCTCATAATGTCGCAACCGGTAGAAACAGAGCGCCCACCACCCGTCGAAAATTGCAACGGATGATCGACTGTTACGAAAATAATATGTTGCAAGGGCGGATAGAGGCGACTTATGAAATTATTTTTGTCAGAGCGGTAGCGGAGCAATGACGCCCGGATTATTTATCACCGGTACGGACACCAATATCGGTAAAACCTGGACTACACTGGCATTAATGCGTTATTTACGCCGGAAAGGCTATGTTGTCGCGGCGATGAAGCCGGTCGCCGCCGGCTGTTCATGGCAAGACGGCCGTTTAGTCAATCAGGATGCGCTATTGCTTCAACAGCATGGTTCGATTACGCCGGTTTACGAACAGGTTAACCCTTACGCTTTCGAATTGCCGGTTTCACCGCATCTGGCTTGCGGTGAAACGGAAGTCGATCCGCTTGTGATTTTGAGCGCTTACTCCGCGCTGAAAAGACAGGCTGATTGTGTGTTGGTTGAAGGCGCCGGCGGCTGGCTATCGCCTTTGGGTCTAGGGCTCGACAACGCCGGTCTGGCTATCAGCCTGAAACTGCCGGTGATTGTCGTGGTCGGAATGCGGCTGGGTTGTATTAATCAAGCGCGCCTGACTGTCCAGGCGGTCAAGCAAACGGGAATAACGTGCGCCGGCTGGGTTGCCGTGGAAATTGAACCGCGGCGTACCGATTACCGGGCCAATCTGGATTATTTGCAAAAGTGTCTGGGCTTGCCTCTGCTGGCGGAGTTGCCGCACCTACAGACAGCGGATGTTGATGTGCTCGCCGGGCGCTTTGCGTTTTGAACTTGGCCGAGGCGTTTACGCGGTTGCCGGAAACGGGTTTAGATCCTTTCGCCTGAAACGGGACATGGGGGGCGTCTGTTGCGGTATTTGTTGATTTAGATCAAAATCCGATTTCTTCAAGAGTAAGACAATTGCCGCTCCAATATAATAAAACAATCTGGAGACGAGTTATGGCATTAATTACCTGGACAGAAGAGCAATTCGGCACCGGCGTCGGTTTTGCGGATTCTGAGCATAAAACCTTATTCGGTTTGCTGAATAAATTATACGACGAAGCAACCAGCGGCGCCCCGCGCGCTACGATTGGGGCATCGCTGGATGCGTTAATCGCTTACGTGGTGGATCATTTTGCTCACGAAGAAAAAGAAATGATAGCAAAAGGATTTGGCGGCTATGACCGCCATAAGGAAGAGCATGTCGCCATGATAGGCATTTGCTCCGATTTGCAAAAAAAATTCCATGCCGGTGAAGCGGAAGTTACCGTAGAAGTCGGTCAATTGGTTAAAGGTTGGTTGGACAGTCACATTCCGAAATTTGATAAAGCTTATTCGGAAGCGCTAAAATAATGCTCGATTAAGCCTGATAAATCGGATGTAAAGGCTTGCGGGCAAAGTTGCCCGCAAGCCTTTTTTATGTCAATTTGAAAATTAACACAAGCTTTTTCTGGTTAAGAGTGGAGTCATAGGTTAGAATTGTCAGGTTAATATGTGATTATTACTCTTTCGCAAGTCAAATTTCGTCGTCGCCAGATTGCGAGCCGAAATCAGAAAAGGGTTGAATTAATAATAAGAAATTGTTGCTTTGTAAATCAGGCGCTAGAATTATAAAAAAGAAATAACGCATACAAGTTTATAACTACTATCGGGAGGCTGCTCCGTGAAAAAAACAAAGCTAATGCTCGCATGTTTGGGCTTAATGGTTTTGAACCTTAGCGCCGCACATGCGGACTACACCTTAAACCTAACGCAAGGTAAAACTCAGTTAAGCCATGAGATTTACGACTTGCATATGCTCATTATGTGGATATGTGTGTTCATCGGTATAGCCGTGTTCGGCACGATGTTCTATTCGATCATACACCACCGTAAATCAAAGGGGCACAAAGCAGAGCAATTCCACGAAAATACCACCGTCGAAATTATCTGGACCATCATCCCGACCTTGATATTGGTGGGCATGGCGATACCCGCCACCAAAGCCGTCATAGATCTGGATAAAACTCAAGAATCCGATATGTCGATCAAGGTTACCGGCAGACAATGGTACTGGACTTACGAATATCTGGACAGTGGCGTTCATTTTGAGAGCCATCTTGATGAAGCCAGTGAAAAAGGCCACCGCATCAAGAGCACCGATCCGCGTAAGATTGCAAATTACCTGTTGAACGTCGATAAGCCATTGGTGGTGCCCGTCAAGAAAAAAATCCGCTTTCTGTTTACTGCCGGCGATGTTATTCACTCCTGGTGGGTGCCCGATCTGGGCTGGAAAAAAGACGCCAACCCGGGCTTTGTGAATGAAGCATGGTCGTCTGTTGACGTACCCGGTACGTATCGTGGCCAATGTACGGAATTATGCGGCAGGGATCACGGTTTCATGCCGATAGTCGTGATCGCCATGGAACAGGCGGATTATGATAACTGGGTCAAGGCGACGCTGGAAAAACAAAATCAAGCGCCTGATTTAAGCGATGAAACGAATACGCAACTAATATCCAGAGGCGAGTCGGTTTATCTTAAAAATTGCGTATCCTGTCATCAGATCGACGGGAATGGCGTCTCCGGCTGGTTCCCTGCCTTACGCGGCAGCGCCAAAGTTACCGGCGGGATGGATCAGTTAATCGGTTTTGTGCAGGCGGGTACGAGTAAAATGCCTTCTTTCCGTAAATTGCCCGACCACGAACTCGCCGAGTTAATAACGTATATCCGCAATGCCCCGGAATTGGGTAATAATGTAGGGGATGAAATTCAACCTAACAAGATCACGCCAAAATGGGAAGACGATGAATAAGCCCGTTTATAGTTCATTAACCGAATTTTCAAATTATTGTTGAGGTATAGATTATGTCCGCCGTAGTAGCTGAACATGATGATCATCACGATCATGAACACGACCATGAACACCATCATGGCCCGGAAAAAGGGATTTTACGCTGGTTAATAACCACTAATCATAAAGACATCGGTACTTTGTATCTGATGTTTGCATTAGTGATGTTTTACGTCGGCGGAAGCATGGCGCTGATTATCCGCGCCGAGTTATTCGAACCGGGTCTGCAATTTGTCGATCCGAATTTTTTCAACTCAATGACCACCATGCATGCCTTGGTAATGGTGTTCGGGGCGGTAATGCCGGCTTTCGTCGGCTTGGCGAACTGGCAGATTCCCATGATGATAGGCGCGCCGGACATGGCTTTGCCGCGTTTAAACAATATGAGTTTCTGGATGCTGGTCGGCGGCATATTGCTGATCGCCAGCACCCTGTTCATGGAGGGCGGCGCGCCTTCCGCCGGCTGGACGTTTTATCCGCCGCTGGTAATGCAGACCGGTAAGGCTTTCCCTTTCGCGGTTTTTGCCGTACACATGCTGGGGGTTTCCTCTATCATGGGGGCCATCAACATCATCGCCACGATTTTCAATATGCGCGCGCCCGGCATGACATTGATGAAAATGCCGCTGTTCGTCTGGACATGGTTGATTACCGCCTTCCTGTTGATCGCCATCATGCCGGTGTTTGCCGGCGCGGTCACCATGTTGTTGACGGACCGTTTTTTCGATACCAGCTTTTTTGACGCGGCCGGCGGCGGCGATCCAGTGCTTTATCAGCATATTTTCTGGTTTTTCGGCCATCCTGAAGTATACGTGATGATATTGCCGACTTTTGGCGTCGCTTCCACCATAATTCCGGTTTTCTCCCGCAAACCCCTGTTCGGTTATGCGTCCATGGTTTACGCCACCGCGGCGATCGCCTTTTTGTCCTTCATCGTTTGGGCGCATCACATGTTTACGGTGGGTCTGCCTGTTGCCGGCGAGCTGTATTTCATGTACGCCACCATGCTGATCGCCATTCCGACCGGCGTAAAAGTATTTAACTGGACGGCGACGATGTGGAAAGGTTCGTTAACGTTCGAAACGCCCATGCTGTTCGCTATCTCTTTTGTCGTGCTGTTTACGATGGGCGGCTTTACCGGTTTGATGATGTCCGTCGCGCCGGTGGATTTCCAGTATCACGATACATACTTTATCGTTGCGCATTTCCATTACACGCTGGTGCCCGCTTCCATATTCATTTTAATGGCCGCCGGTTATTTCTGGCTGCCGAAATGGACCGGTAACATGTACAACGAAAAAATCGGCCAATTGCATTTTTGGTTGTCGGTAGTGTCGGTCAATATATTGTTTTTCCCGCAACATTTTCTCGGATTGGCCGGCATGCCGCGCCGTGTGCCTGATTATGCGGTGCAATTCGCCGATTGGAACATGGTATCCAGTATAGGCGGATTTATGTATGGCTTTAGCCAATTGATATTTGTCTGGATTGTTTTTGATACTATCAAAGGCGGCGTCGGCAAAGCGAGCGGCGAAGTTTGGGAGGATGCAAAAAAACACAGTCTGGAATGGACTTTGCCTTCGCCTCCGCCTTATCATACGTTTACAACGCCGCCGGAAATTATTCCGACCGAGCATTTTTAAACCTGATTAATTATCCCGTTCCGGCCGAACAGGCCGGAGCGCCGGGTGAAAAATGGATACAAAGAAAAAAAATATTCTGACGGCGGTAATTTTGGTGCTGGTAGCTGCTACGATTTATGTACTTGCTGTATTAAAGGCAATGTCTAGATGAGTGATGATCTAGCGCTGAAAAACCGGAAACTAGCGAAAAAATTGATTTTGATTGCGGTGCTAATGTTTGGTTTTGGTTATGCATTAGTGCCGCTTTACGATGTGCTTTGCGATATAACGGGACAAAATATCAAGCTGGAGTCGGCGGCGGGGGTAACGGGGACTGAAGAAGCATTTGCGGTGGATGAGTCCAGGGAAATTAATATTGAATTTATTACTTCCCTGAATGAATCGACGCCTTTAACGTTTCGCTCTGAAACCAATCGCTTGAAAGTGCATCCCGGCCAGTATTATACGGTTAAGTTTTACGCTAAAAACTTGACCGGCAAGCCGTTGAAAGCGCAGGCCATACCGAGTATCACGCCAGGGTTGGCGGAAGAGTTTTTTAAGAAAGTGCAATGTTTTTGTTTTACCACCCAAACATTTGCGGCTAACGAAGAAAAAACCATGCCGGTGCGGTTTGTGGTAAACCCAAAATTGCCGGAGCGTTTTAAAACGATTACTTTGTCATACACTTTTTTTGATCGAACTAACAACACTGAGAATTAACAAAGGGGAAGGTCATGTCAACAAATATAGGTTATTACATTCCGCATAAGGCCATATGGCCCGGACTGGCTACCGCCGGTCTGATGTGTACGCTGGCTGGTTTGGCGAATCATCTAAACGGCGCCTCATTCGGCTTCGGGATGATGCTGACGGGTCTTGTCATCTTTATTGCGATGCTGGGTTTCTGGTTTGCCTTGCAGGCGCATGAAAGCGAATCCGGGATGTATAACCACGGCGTCGGTATTTCCTACCGTATGGGCATGATGTGGTTCATTTTCTCGGAAGTCATGTTCTTTGCGGTATTTTTCGGCTCGCTTTGGTATACGCGTAATTTATCGGTTTCATGGCTGGGCGAAACAGGCGCGATCAGTGGTCCTGGGCGCTCCACCCACGATATTTTGTGGCCGGCCTATCAGGCGATCTGGCCTACCAACGGTCCAGGCAAAGTAGGCGGCGATTTTGAGCCCATGGGCGCGTTCGGCCTGCCTTTTGTGAATACTCTGCTGCTGCTGTCCAGCGGCGTGACCTGTACCTGGGCGCATCACGGCTTGTTGGCGAAAAATCGTCAGCAACTTATTAAAGGCTTGATAGCGACCGTGGCGTTAGGCTTATTATTCGTCGCCTTTCAGGCTACCGAATACGTCCATGCTTATCACGAACTGGGCTTAACGCTGGGTTCCGGTATTTACGGCTCGACTTTCTTCATGTTGACTGGATTTCACGGTCTGCATGTCTGTATCGGCGCAATTATTTTGTCGGTCGTATTGTTCAGAAGCTGGAAGGGGCATTTCAGTCCGGAAAATCATTTCGCATTTGAAGCGGCGGCTTGGTACTGGCACTTTGTCGACGTCGTATGGCTGGGTTTGTTCATATTCGTCTACATTATTTAATTCAATATTTCCGTTAAAAAAGCGCGAACCGGCCGGTTCGCGCTTTTTTTTGTCCTAAAATTTATTTGGCCGGCGATTAATGAGCTTGTTGTTCGGAACGGATTTGTTCAATTCTAGCGCCTATGCCTTGCGGTTTAAATAATCCGGCCGCAAAAGCAATAAATAATAAAATAAACAAAATCAGCGATAGGCCGATCCGCACGGTCAGGGCTTTGGCGGTTTTGCCGGAAGCATCCCCATGGGGATTTTTAACCAGGTGGTACAAAGCGGTTCCCAAACTCGCCACGATAGCGAGAAAAACAAGGATGGCGATAATTTTCATAAGTATGACAAAATGATGACCTATATAGGCGTCTATTCTCAGACATAAATAACGGCTTGCCAACCGTTTTTATCGATTGGCATGGAAAATCCGGCGCTGGTAAACCAGCAACCGGCGGCGGAGATTAGCAATACTTATTTTTTAAACACGGACTGCGTTAAAAAAATTATCAATCCAACTACGAAAATGCCGGAATAAATCGCCAAACCTTTTTCGTCCCGGTCGGCGACGGTATGGCTTCTTTTGGCGGCAATAACCGAGGCGGAAGTGCGGCCATCGATTTCGTATCCGGTTTTCGCTTGATTTTGCTGATTGGAAGAGGAAAGATTGTTAGGCGTGGCATAAATGCCGGCGGCCATAAATACCGGTAGCGCAAAGATAAGGATTTTTGTGACTGTTTTCATTTGTTCCGCCCATTTGATCATGATGGGTTAAAAAATATTTTTTCCCGTTTATAGTGTGCGATCAGCATATAGCATTTCGAGGCAAAGATAAATTTTGCAATTAGGTAAATTTTTATCCAAAATCGCACGGTAACCAATGTTTATTTCAATAATAGCGACGCGGCGGAATGAATCGATGAAATTACGGGTATTAAATTATGAAATGCGCTTTTCGCCAGCCGGGTTGCTTATCTATGGGCTCTTGCTGATACTGCTGTGCGGTCTGGGGTTCTGGCAGCTGAGCAGGGCCGAGCAAAAGCGGGAATTTTTAGCCCAGCGGCGGCAGGCCATGGAAAATAGCGGCAGCCTGAATTTAAATCAGTTGGTTGCCGTCGATTTAAGCGCGGATCGCTATCGCAAGATTGAAGCCAGCGGGCATTACGATACGGCGCATCAGTTTTTAATAGATAACCAGATTTTAGACGGCAAACCGGGTTATTTTGTCTTGACCCCGTTTTATGTGGACGGTGGGCGGCGCAATGTGCTGGTGAACCGGGGCTGGGTCCCGTTAGGCGCGGATCGCAGCCATTCGCCCGATATTGAGATCCGCGGCCGGGTGGAAAAAATTAACGGGCGGATTAACAATTTTCCGTCGGTGGGCGTCAAATTAAAAGGCGCCGAAATTCCAACCGAAAACTGGCCGGCGCTTGTTCAAGTTGTCGATAGTAAAATACTCGCTGCAAAATTGGCTTACGATTTATATGATTTTCAGATTGAACTGAATGCCGATGAACCGGAGGGATATAAACGCCAATGGCGAGCCGGGGCCATTATCTCGCCTGAAAAACATCGCGCCTATGCAGTACAATGGTTCGGTTTAGCCTTGGCCTTAACGGCTTTATTTATTTGGATTAGTATAAAAAAGTGAATACGCCTCATAAAAAAAATCAGACCGCTCTTTTAGTGATTTTTGCCTTATCCGTTATACCATTCGGTTTTGCCTGGTATTTGGCCAAGAACCCGGAAAACTTGACGCTAGGCAAAAGCAAAGGCGATTTGCTTACGCCGCCGATAACGACGGAGCTGACCGATTTTAAAGGATACGACGATTTTACCGCCGTTAACCTCAAGGAATTACAAGGACACTGGGTATTGATTAATTTAGTCCCGCAATCGGTCTGTAATGCCGTCTGTGATGAGGCGCTCTATAAAACCCGGCAAATCAATCTGATGATCGGTAAGGATATTTCCCGCGTGCGCAGAGCGGCGGTGCTGTTCGTTAATAGCGGAGACGCCGCGTTTAACGGAGAATGGCGCGCCGATGGCCATCTGTTGAAAGTTTTGCCGGCCCGGCCCTTGCTGGATAAACTCAATCAGACGCTAGGCGCGCCGGTGGCCGACGGTATGCTGTTGATAATGGACCCGCTCGGCAATCTGATGATGAAATATCCGCCGGGCTATGATCCGTATAAAGTTAAAAGCGACTTGGATAAATTATTAAGAATTTCTCAGATCGGTTAAATACATGTTTAGAAAAATAACCTTGTTTGGCGCGCTGTTAGCGCTGTTAGTCATAGTACTCGGCGCCTATGTCAGATTATCGAACGCCGGTTTGGGTTGCCCGGACTGGCCGGGTTGCTACGGTCAGGCGCTGGTAAGCGACAGCGCGGAATTTAAAAACGCCGTCGCACAGAATTTTCCCGCGGCGACGCTGGATACCGGTAAAGCCTGGAAAGAAATGACGCACCGTTACTTCGCCGCCGCCTTAGGGATCATCGTGCTGGCGATGCTCCCGCTGGCGTGGCGTTTAACCGCGCAGCGCCTAGCGGCGCTGGTGCTGACTTCCGGTTTATTGTTGCTGATTATTTTGCAAGCGCTGCTGGGGATGTGGACGGTCAACTTTAAGGTCATGCCGATAGTGGTCACCGCCCATATGCTGCTCGGCTTTATTTCGTTCTGGCTGTTCAGCTGGACTTATTTGCGCACGCAGCCCGATATCGCCGTTCGGCGGCAGCGCGCCGGTCCGGCCGGTTTCGCGCATTTCGCCATGCCGGTTCTGCTGTTGCAAATAGTGCTGGGCGGTTGGGTCAGCAGCAACTACGCGGCGCTGGCTTGCAGCGATTTTCCGCTCTGTAACGGCGTCTGGTGGCCGGAAGCCGATTACGCCGGGGCGTTGAATTTGCTGCATGGCTTGCTCAGCGGCGATTCCTCTACGCTGCCGTTCGCCGGTCAACTGGCCGCAAACAATCTGCACCGTTTGGGCGCGGCGCTGAGTTTCGCGGTACTGCTGCCGTTGGCGATTTCCGCGGCCCGCGCCGTTCCAAAATCAATACGCGTGTCAGGCTGGCTTTTGGGCGTGTTGCTGTTGACGCAGATCGCATTGGGCGCCTTTAATGTCGTTTTCGATTTGCCTTTATGGAACGCCGTCGCGCATAACGCTTTTGCCGCATTGTTGATGTTGCCGGTGCTGGGGATTTATTTCCACGGTAAATACGCCTCCGCCGCACCGGTCAAGCCGGAAGCCGCGCAGCCGCCGGTGGCGGCTTTCGCGCCCGAACCGCCAAGCGCCGCGCCGGTTGTTGAAATTCAGGAACCCGTCTCACTGTTTTTAAGACTGAAAAACCAACTCAAAAAAACCCGCGGCGGCCTGGGGGAGGTATTAAACAGCTTAACGTTCGGTCAAAACGCGGTTACCCGCGAGTTGCTGGAAGAAATTGAAACCAGTCTGATCATG
>JBEKBU010000038.1:0-20004 GCA_050015235.1 Methylomonas sp.
CGCCAATGCCGCGCCCTGGTAATCAATTTGAATGCTGAGCGGCAAATTAATGTCTTTCTTGATTTTTTCGATGGCGGCGATGGCGTCGCCCAGGGAGGCGCCCGGTTGTAAATTGAACGAAATGGTGCTGGACGGAAACTGGTCGAGATGATTGACAGCTAGCGGCGTTTCCCGTTCGCTGACCTGGGAAAACTCCGATAACAACACCTGAGCGCCGCTTGTGGAAGGTACTCTGAGCCGGTATAGCTCTTCCGGGCCGGTTTGCAGGGCCGGGTTGACTTCCAGCACTACCCGGTATTGGTTGGATTGGGTGAAAATGGTGGAAACCAGGCGCTGGCCGTAGGCGTTGTACAGGGCGTTATCGATGGCGCTGGTGGTCACGCCGAGCCGGCTGGCGGTCGTGCGGTCTATGTTGATATAAGCTTGTACGCCCTGATTTTGTAGGTTGCTGGCCACATCGATAATATGTGGAACTTTACGCATTTGTTCGGCTAACCGTTCGGTCCATTGCGCCAGTTCGGCAAAGTCGACAGTTTGCAGGGTAAACTGAAATTGCGTACGGCTGATCTGGTTTTCCAAGGTTAAATCCTGTACCGGCTGCAAATAAAGGTCGATGCCTGATACGGAAGCGAGCTTAGGCCGCAGGCGCTGAATAATGGCTTCGGCGCTGATATGGCGTTCGGCCAGCGGTTTCAGGTTAATTAGCAAGCGGCCGCTGTTCAAAGTGGCGTTACTGCCGTCTACGCCTATAAACGAGGAAAGACTGGCTACCGCCGGGTCTTCCAGAATTTTGGCGGCCAGCGCCGTTTGCCGGCCGGCCATCGCCGCAAAAGAAATACTGGGCGGCGCTTGTGAAATCCCCTGAATCAAACCGGTGTCCTGTACCGGAAAAAAACCCTTGGGGATTTTAATATACATGACCACTGTTAGTATCATGGTGGCGACGGCGATCAGCAAAACCAGGGTTTGATGGCGAAACACCCACTGCAAGCTGCGGCCGTAGGCCCTGACGACGCGGCTGAAAATATCCTGGGCATGAGCCGGGTCGGGACGTTGTTTGAGAGGGCGCAAAATTTTTGCGCACATCATCGGCGTCAAGGTCAGGGAGACCACCGCCGAAATCAGTATCGACACCGCCAGCGTGATGGCGAATTCCCGGAACAGACGTCCGACCACGTCGGCCATGAATAATAACGGGATCAAAACCGCGACCAGCGAGAACGTCAAAGAAATAATGGTAAAGCCGATTTGCTCGGAACCCTTTAACGCCGCGGCCAGGGGTTTTTCACCACGTTCGGTGTAGCGTGAGATGTTTTCGATCACGACGATCGCATCATCGACAACGAAGCCGCTGGCTATGGTTAGCGCCATCAAAGTCAAATTATTAATGCTGAAGCCGGCCAGATACATGACCGCAAATGAGCCGATCAGCGATAACGGTACGGCGATGCCTGGAATAATGGTGGCCGGCAAGCTGCGTAAAAACAGGAAAATAACCATGATAACCAAGGCTACGGCCAGCATTAATTCAAGTAGCACATCATGAACCGACGCCCGGATAGTGATCGTGCGGTCGGTGAGCGGCGCCACATCCACGGCGGCGGGCAAGGTGGCTTGTAATTGCGGTAGCTGGCGCTTGATCCGGTCAACGACTTCGATAACATTGGCGCCGGGTTGGCGCTGGATATTAACGATGACGGCGGCGTTGTTATTCGCCCAGGCGGCCAGCTTGACATTTTCCGCCGCGTCCACCGCTTTGGCGACTTCCGCCAGCCGCACCGGGGCGTTATTGCGGTACGCCACAACTAAGTCCCGGTATTCCGCGGCGGTGCGCAATTGGTCGTTATTGTCGATGATGGCGGAGCGCAAAGGGCCGTCGAACATGCCTTTCGGCTGATTGATATTGGCGGCGGCGATGGCGGTGCGCAGGTCGTCCAAACTTAAGCCGTAAGCAGCCAAGGCTTTATCGTTGGCCTGGATGCGCACGGCCGGCCGTTGGCCGCCGCTAATGCTGACCATACCCACGCCCGGAATCTGGGAGATTTTTTGCGCCAGCCGCGTATCGACCATGTCTTCCACTTTCGACAGCTGCATGCTTTTTGAACTGACGGCTAGCGTTAATATAGGCGGATCGGCGGGATTAACCTTGTTGTAGATCGGCGGCAGCGGCAAATCGGTCGGCAGAAAACTGCTGGCGGCGTTAATGGCGGCCTGCACAGTCTGTTCGGCGACATCCAGGCTAAGATTAAGGTTGAATTGCAGGGTAATCATGGACGCGCCGCCGGAACTACTGGAGGCCATCTGCTTAAGCCCAGGCATTTGCCCAAACTGCCGCTCCAAAGGCGCCGTGACCACCGACGCCATGACTTCCGGACTTGCGCCGGGATACAAGGTGGTGACCTCTATGGTCGGGTAATCGACTTGCGGCAATGCGGAAATCGGTAACATCCGGTACGCCAGCACGCCAACCAATAATAACGCCACCATTAATAGCGAAGTGGCGACCGGGCGGAGAATAAAAGTGCGGGATGGGTTAAAGCTGGAAGCAGGATTGTCAGAGTTGTCCGAATTGCTCATGATCAGGCGTGGGGTTTTCCTTCGCCGTTAGTTGGATTTTGCGGAGCAGCCGGTTTCAGAGATTTATTATCCAGTTTGACGAGATTGACGCGGCTGCCTTCCCGGAGTTTGTCGGCGCCGTCTACAACCAGTTTTTCATCGACGCTCAGCCCTTCGGCGATAGCGATGCTATCGCCTTCAGTGGCGCCGGTTTTAACCGGGCGGACCGAGATGGTGTTATCGTCTTTAACCACATAAATAAAAGCGCCTTCAGCGCCGCGCTGGATCGAGGCGGTAGGCGCCAGAATGGCGTCATGCAAGGTTTCCAGATGCAGTTTGACGTTGACGAACTGATTGGCGAACAGGGTATTGTCTTCGTTTTCAAACTGGGCGCGGAGTTTTAGCGTGCCGGTCGTGGTGTCTATCTGGTTATCGACGGCCAACATTTTTCCCGTCGCCAGTTTGTGGTTGCCGGCGCGGTCGAAGGCTTCGACACTGAGATTGGGAGTGGCGCGCCAGTGTTTCATCACGGCGGGGACGACGTCTTCGGGCAACGTAAAAATAACGGTAATCGGTTGAGTTTGGGTAATGACCAGCATGCCGTTAACATCGGCGGCGTGGACGATATTACCTTGGTCGACCAGCCGTAGGCCGACGCGGCCGGTTATCGGCGAGGTGATATGCGCATATATCAGTTGCAGTTTGGCGTTGTCCACCAATCCCTGATCCATTTCCACAGTGCCTTCGTATTGTTTGACCAAAGCAACTTGCGTGGCGGTTTGCTGGGCGGCGATGGAGTCTTGCGCCTGTAAAGTCTCGTAGCGCTCCAGATCGATGTGGGCGTTTTTCAGCAAGGCTTGATCGCGTATCAGCTGGCCTTCGGCTTGCGTCAGCTGCACCTGATATGGACGTGGATCGATTTCGGCCAGTAAATCGCCTTGTTTAACCAGCTGGCCTTCCGTGAAGGCGACACGCATCAATTCGCCATCCACCCGGGAATGGACCGTCACCGTCTTCAAAGGCGTAACAGTGCCGAGTCCGTTCAAATAGATAGGCATATCCCCCTTACGGCTGCTGATGGCCGATACGCTGACCGGCGGGCTGTCGCCACGCCCCGGTTTGGCGGCTGCCGATGAGTCGGTCTGAGTGGCGGATGGCCGGAAATAATAAACGGCGCCGGCAATAATCAGTAATAACGCTAAAATACCGATAACGCGTAACCCTTTGTTAGGTTTGGCGGAACTGGTATTGGCCGGGGTTTCGTTCATGGGGTTCTAAGAGAATTGAGCATTGAGTTTTGATTCAGTTTTGCAAGACCATTGCCGGAACGTTTTAGTTCTAGAAATTCCATGGATGATGTTGTACTTGATAGGCGTATGTTTCATTTTAGCAAAGACAGGGGGAAATTTATAGTAGATGGGTGTAATGTGTTGAGAACAAATGAATATTGTCTAGTTGACGGTTGCTTGATGCTTACTATATAGTAAAATTTAGTAAAAATTATGCATTATCGTGCCGCCTATGGATGAAAAGCAAAATAAAATGATTCTTATTGGTTATGAATCTTTTAGACAATAGTAATTTTTCAACGAATTTTAAGGTAGCGTCAGCTACCCGGCTTTTGACGCCGGAGCGCCTAGCAGAGGACGCTGTGAATACATCCCTGTAGCTTTCGCCCGGCCTCCATGCCGGTCAAACCTCAGCTAGGCGCTCCGGCGCCAAAAGCCAAGGTGGTCAGCTATCGGCAAGCTTATGAACGTTTAGTCACTCGGTATCAAGGATTCATTATGGCGGCATCGACATCCATAAGCAAATGATGTGTCAACACTTTTCCGGGCTGAGCCGTTACGTAAAGCAATTATCAAACAGCTTGGTTTGAACGATTCGGAGTTGTAACTATGCGTTATCCTGTTAATATCGAGCCGGCGGGTACAAATTTTTTTGTTAGTTTTCCTGATATTCCGGAAGCCTTAACTCAAGGCGAAACTTATGAAGAGGCGCTGGTGATGGCTAAGGACGCCTTGGAAACGGCGTTGGAGTTTTATTTTGAGGACGAAAGAGCCGTACCTTTACCGTCCAAACCGGAACAAGGCCTGCCTGTCATTACATTATGCCCGTCGCTTTGGGCAAAAGTGCTGTTGCTAAATGAAATGGTTTTGCAACATGTCCGGCCCCGCCGATCTGGCGCGCAAGCTGTCTATACGTCCGCAGGAAGTGACCAGAATCATGCGGCTTAAGCATCCAACAAAAATTGATACGATTTCCAGCGCATTTAACGCCATCGGCAAGACTTTGGATTTTATAGTTTGTTAGATAAGCAGTTTAGTCAAATCAAACAGATCGGCACGTCATCAATGACCGTCAGTTTCAGGTATACGTCGCCTGCCCGGCATCTACAAAGGCCTTGATCGCAGTTGACGCTTAAATGAGTTCAATACGCAATGTCCGGCCAACCGCGTTTGCGGCTTTCCTCAGAGTCTCCAACGTTACGGATTGAATAGCTGGATCGAACAACCGGTCAAGCTGGCGACGGCTAGTGTGCATCCTCTTAGCCATGGCGCTCTTTGTCAAGCCATGCTCTTTCATTTCGGCGGCAATTTGTTCGGCGAACATTTCCTTAATCGCATGGTCTTCGCATGATTGAAGTAAACCATGTTCCGTGAGAAAGTCGTCAAATGTTTCGTCGCTTATACTACTTTTTTTATGTTCTTCCATTACATCACCTCTCTTTTGCGTTTTAGCGCAAGTTCAATATCCGCATGTGGCGTTTTCTGTGTCTTTTTTATGAATCCGTGCAGCAAAACCATGTAGTCGCTACCTATACAAAAAATTACCCGCGCAATCCGGTTGCTATCAAGGTCACTTCTTATTTCCCATAAACCATTACCAAGCGGGGCGCAATGGGGGCGTCCGATAGGCCAGCCGAATTCAACTTTCTGAATATCCTTGCCAACCGTGTGCCGATCAGCGTCAGGCAATTCAAAATCCAATCGCGAACAGGTTTGCGACGCGAAGAGTTCACATAAAATCGCGCTGGTAACTTTTTCGTTCGATCAATTATCCTGCATTATTGTGTCATTTTTGGCACAAAGTTGCAAACTATTCATCTTCGGAATCTTTATCATTGGCGAATTTACAGAACATGAGGATTATTCTGAACGAGCTTAAACTAGATTTGCGTAGTCAGCCATCCATGCTGGGTTTCGCTATCGCTCTACCCAGCCTACGCGCTACGTCTCGATACGGTATAGCTATTCAATCATTAGCAAGGCCTTAAGGGCTTTGCAGGCCTTGCACTCATGCGTAAGTTCGTGGCGTAAGGCGACGTACTAGGCTTGATTCCGATCCGGCCGGGAGTTGGTCGTTTCGGAATTCAAGCTTTGAGTACGAATGGTTTTGAAAATAGTATTTATGCTTTTTTACGAGTAGCCGCAATGCCTAAGAGACCGATTGCAAACATGGTTAAGGTTTCCGGCTCGGGGACAGAGGCGGTAATGGCGTCGTTTTGTGTTATGGAAGCTGTAGAGTAAATAGCCGTTTCAAAAACATCGACCGTGCAGCCGCTCGAATAACCCGCGCAGTTATTACTTTGTAAACCATAACCGTCCGTAGCATCCGAAATCCAGGATGCCTGACTGGACACGCCTGATTCATATCCCCATGGCCCAACGCCGTTTATGCCTTCAACAGTCGCGTTAGAATAGGTTCCGGAGATATTATTGGTGTAAGTATCCGTGGATGATTCTATCATTGCCACAGTCCAATCCGCAGCCCCTGTTACAAGGCTTTGTGTACCGTTCGCAAATTCATAGTTCGAATTTGATAGCGAAAAACTACCTAATAATCCACCGATGCCTCCCCAGTTTAACGCTTCGATAATTAAATATTCCGTGGAGCCGGATAAAGTAGCGGTATTATTTGAATCGGTAACGGTCCAATTCGATCCGGATTGCACTAGTGTTGCATTGGTTAAATCGGTTGGGCTTGAACTAAGATACTCTTTGAAACCATTATCCACATTAACTTGACTTGTTAAAGTGGTTGCGGAAGAAGCAGAGGCATAAATTAATAACAGTGATGAGCTAATGGCAAGTAAAGTAATGTTTTTCATAATGATATCCAGTTTTTTGCGTTAAAGATGGACATAGCTTAACGCTAAAAAAAACATTAACAACTGCCCTAAAGTACTAGTATAAAATTGGTTTTTCAACTAACAGATAGGTATATTTTTTTATTGAAAGTTAAATATAAATATATAAAGACTATTAGTAATCATAATTAAATTATATATTGTCTATTGCTTCACAATTCGATTAAGACAAATGGGTTTGGTTCTCGGTTTCTAACATGGAGTATGTTATAGGCTTAACATTGAAATATTCAATTTATCCCCCGCTTTGCAAAATATTTAAATGTCGGGTTGTTCACAATTCGATTAAGGACATCTCTGGAAATTCTGAGATTGCCGCCCGTTATTTGGCGATAATCAATATTCACTGCTGACGCTTAAATGAGTTCAATACGCAGTGTTCTCCCAGCCGCGTTGGCATTATTAAGCCTGTTCATGGATGAAATGGACGTTAAACATTTCGGACGGGGTAACCTTCTAAAGCTTACCGATAGCTGACAAGCTTGGTTGTTGGCGCCGGAGCGCCTGGCAGAGGTTTGACCGGCATGGATGCCGGGCGAAAACTAAAGGGATGTAATCACAGCGCCCTCTGCCAGACGCTCCGGCGTCAACAGCCGGGTAGCTGACGCTACCTTAAAAATTCGCTGAGTAGTTACTAAAATTGATAGTCTATTTTTGATGGACTCCGTCAAATCATTGACGGGTTGTTCGTAACTTACTGAATATAAATATATAAAATACTGGCCTGCAAATTGCTAATTACTGATTACTGTAACTTAGCTCAGAGCCGATATGACTAATAGCAACTTTCAACACATGCAAAACGCCGAGCGCTTGACGGATGCGTTTCGGATTTTTAATCAGCTATCCGAAAATCTGGCGCACTCTTACCGAGGGCTTGAAGAGCAGGTGGCGAAGTTGAACGGCGAGTTGACCGCCGCGCGTAGCGAGCGGATCAGCACTTTGATCGAAAAGGAAAAGCTCGCCAGCCGTCTACAGCAAATTCTGGCGGCTTTGCCGGCCGCGGTGATTATCGTTAACGGTCATAATAAAGTTATCGATTGCAATAATCATGCTATCCGCTTTCTAGGCGAGCCGTTGATCGGGCAGGGCTGGCAATCGGTGATGGCGCGCAGTTTCCAAGTTGTGCCGGGCTCGCCGCGCGAGCGGCAGCTTAAGGACGGCAGAAAGCTGAATATGACCCGCAATCTGCTCAGCAACGATGCGGAACAAATTATCCTGTTGTCGGATGTCAGCGAACTGCGCGCTTTGCAGGATATTCTGGCTCAGCAACAGCATTTAAGCGCCATGGGCGAGATGGTGGCCAGTCTGGCGCATCAGGTCAGAACGCCGTTGGCGACGGCGGTATTATACGCCTCGCAAATGAGTATTCCCGATTTGGCGGCGGATAAGCGTTTGCAATTTTCCCAAAAAATTCTAGAGCGTCTGCATTATCTGGAGCGTCAAGTAAATGACATGTTAATTTTCGCCAAGCAGGGCAGGCTGGCGATGCAACGCTTTTCATTTCAACTGCTGCTCGGCAAGGTTGCGGAACACATGGAGTCGTTTCCGGGTTGCTTTTTGATAGACAATCGGCTGCACAGCGATGAAATGCATGGCAATCAGGATGCGCTGTTAGGCGCTTTGCTGAATCTGTTAAATAACGCCATGGAGGCGGGCGCCGTGAAGATTAGTTTTAATGTTAGGCAGCTGGCCGCGGAAAGTATACAGATAACCATTACCGACGACGGCGAAGGCATGGCGCAACATCAACAAGCCCGTCTGTTCGAACCATTTTATACCACCAAAAGCCACGGCACCGGTTTGGGGCTGGCGGTGGTGGCGAGCGTGGTGAGGGCGCATAAGGGCAATATCCGTTGCCGTTCGGAGCCGCGTATCGGCAGCACGTTTGTCATCACCTTGCCGGATATACAGCATACGCCGGTATTGTCTGAAATGAATTCCAATCAGGAGCAAAGTTGTGAAGCATGATGAGATTCTGATCGTCGAAGATGACGCCGCCTTGAGCGAAGCTTTATTCGATACGCTGGAGCTGGCCGGGTACAAGGTAGCGGTGGCGAAAAACGGAACCGAAGCGCTCAGTTTGCTGGCGAAACACCGGTTTCGGCTGGTGGTCAGCGATGTGCAGATGCCGCTGATGGACGGTTTGCAATTGTTGCGGAATATGCAGCTAAACGCCGAGCAAATTCCGGTGCTGTTAATGACTGCTTACGGCAGCATTAGCAAGGCGGTTGAAGCCATGCAAGCCGGAGCGGCCGATTATTTGATCAAACCCTTTGAGGCGCAAACGCTGATCGATAAAGTCGCCGCGATAATCGCCGAAATTCCGCAAGTCGTAACCGGACTGGCGGGTGGGGACGAAAAAATGCAAAAGCTATACGCCTTGGCCGCCAAGGTAGCCAAGACCGACGTTACCATGTTGCTGGAAGGCGAGAGCGGTACCGGCAAGGAAGTGGTGGCGCGGTTTATTCACCAAAACTCGCATTATCGCGCCGGGCCTTTCGCGGCTATCAATTGCGCCGCGATTCCTGAAAATATGTTGGAAGCGATGCTGTTCGGTTATGAAAAAGGCGCATTTACCGGCGCCGTGCAAAGCATGCCGGGGAAATTTGAACAGGCGCAAGGCGGAACATTATTGCTGGATGAAATTTCGGAAATGGATCTAGGCTTGCAGGCCAAATTATTACGGGTGTTGCAGGAAAAAGAAGTCGAGCGTCTAGGCAGCCAGCGCAAAATTCAACTGCGCGTCAGAATTCTGGCTACGACCAACCGCAAGCTAAAAGATTACGTGCAGCAAGGCCTTTTTCGGGAAGATTTGTATTTTCGGCTTAACGTATTTCCAATCAAATTACCGCCGCTCAGAGAGCGGAGCGGCGATATTTTGCCGCTGGCGATAGAATTGCTTGACAAACATAAATCAACGGCAAGCCGGCCGGTGGCCGGCTTCGACGCGGCGGCGGCGGCCAAATTACTGAGTTATAGTTGGCCGGGGAATGTCAGGGAGCTGGAGAATGTAGTGCAGCGCGCTCTGATTCTGCATAGCCATGGAGCGATCGGGGCCGAGGATTTAATTTTTGAGGATGAAATTCTCCAGATGCCGACTTTTGAGGAGCAATTGCCTTTTTTGGCCGCGGAAGCGTATTCCGAAAACACGATGGAGTTAATCGACGGGCAGGCCGGCGTCAGCCTGGAGCACAGCGTACGCTCAACCGAAGATCGCATTATTCTGCAAATGTTGACGGAAGCAAGCGGCAGCCGGAAAACCACGGCCGAAAAACTCGGCATTAGCCCCCGGACGCTACGTTACAAAATTGCCAGGATGAAGGAGTCCGGAATTATGGTGCCTTGCTGAGCCATGCTTATGGCGCCATTCTGAACTTGGCCTGAAAAATGCTTTATCCATGTTAAAAATTAAGATTAGGAAGCAGTTATGTCGGAAATTAATGTCAATCAGTTATTAGGACAAATGCGCGCCATGTCGGTGGAAGCGGGCGGTAAAGCCGCGCCGGCGGACAATTCCGGCGATTTTGCGGCGATGCTCAAGCAATCGATAGACTCCGTCAATGAAACTCAAGTAACCTCCAGTAATTTGAGCCGGGATTTTGAAATTGGCAAAAGCGACGTAAGTTTGGCGCAAGTCATGATTGCATCGCAAAAAGCGAATGTTTCTTTCCAGGCCATGGTGCAGGTGCGTAATAAGCTGGTAGACGCCTATCAATCGGTGATGAATATGCCGATGTAAGGTTTTCGGTAAATTATGAGCGAACTCGATAAAAATCTACTGCTGGAATCTTCCGCGCAAACCGAGGTCAGCGCCGCTAACGCCAAGATGCATCCGGCTGTTAGAAGGTTGTTAAACCTACCGGCGGCCCGGCAACTGGGATTGATGCTTGCCCTGGCGGTCAGCGTGGCGATAGGGGTGGCCGTTGTTTTGTGGTCGCAAACGCCCAGCTACGATTTGTTGTTTGCCGGAATTGCCGAAAAAGACGCTTCTGAAATTCTGGAAGCGCTGGATAAATTAAACATTAAATACAAAATCGATTCCGCCACCGGATCCATCATGGTTCCTTCCGGCAGCGGACGGGAGCTGAAAGTAAAATTGGCTGCCCAGGGGCTGCCTCGCAGCGCTAGCCTAGGCTACGAAATTCTGGATAAAGATAACGGCTTCGGCGCTAGCAAGAGTACGGAAAATATCCGTTATCAACGCGCTCTGGAAGGCGAAATCGCCCTGACTATTCAAACCATTCAGAATGTGAAATCCGCAAAAGTCTTATTGGCGTTGCCCGTGCAATCCGTATTCGTGCGCGAACATAAAAAGCCCAGCGCGTCGGTTGTGGTGGAGCTTTATCAGGGCCGGTCGCTTGAGAAGCAGCAGATAGAGTCGATTGTACATCTGGTGGCTTCGAGCGTGCCGATGATGGAAGCCGGCCAGGTGACGGTAGTCGATCAGAAAGGCCGTCTTTTGAACAGCAAGGAGTCTTCCGAGGATATGTCCATGTCTTCGAAACAATTTGAATACAAAAAGGACTTGGAAGAACATTTGCGCAGACGCATCGAAAATATTTTGACGCCTTTGGTGGGTAATGACGGCATGAGCGCGCAAATTTCCGCCGATGTGGATTTTACCGTCACCGAGAAAACCCAGGAAATGTTTAATCCCGATTTGCCGGCGCTACGTAGCGAACAAACGCAGGAAGAAAACAGTAGCCTCAGCAAAGTGCAGGGCGTACCGGGCGCGTTGTCCAACCAGCCTCCGCCCACCGGCATGGCCCCGGAAGTAGCGAGCGGCCAGGAAAAACAGACGGCCGGCGCGGCTACCGGAACAACGAATAAAACAGCGACGCGTAATTTTGAGCTGGATAAAACCATTACCCATACCCGTTTGGCCACGGGCGCATTGCGGCGATTGTCGGTTGCGGTCGTAGTGGACGATAAAAAAAATTTTCAGGACGGCAAAACGACGCAGTTGTCCTATTCCCCCGAGGAAATCAATCAATTGCGGGAATTGGTAAAGCAGGCGGTTGGCTATGACGGCGGCCGCGGCGATCAGGTCACCGTCACTAATGTTGCATTCAGGACGCCTGAAGTACTGAACGCGCCCAGCGAAGGCTTCTGGGAGCAAGCCTGGTTTATAGACATGCTGAAAATACTGGTAGCGTTATTGGTGGCCGCCTTGCTGATTTTCAAAGTGCTGCGTCCGGCCATCGCCACTTTGGTTGGCCTGGATGAAAATGAAGCTAGACTTAAAGCATTGGAGGATGCGCAACGGCAGGCGGAAGAAATCGGCGGCGTGGTGCGCTTTGATGATACAGGTAAACCGGTTGCGGTTAGAGTGGACGAAACCACCGGCCAGGTATTGGAGCTCGGCGCCGGCGTTGAAGACTTGTTGCTGCTGGAATCGCCGCAAAGTTATGAAAAACGTTTGGAATATGTGCAGAAATTGATCGATGAAGATCCGAAACTTGTGGCGCAAGTGGTTAAAGTTTGGTTAAAAGAAGATGGCTGAGGATAAAGAACTTACTAAAGCGCAACGCGGCTCGTTATTGCTGCTGGCCGTGGGACAAGACCGCGCCTCCATGGTATTGAAGCATATGGGGCCGAAGGAAGTGCAATTGGTCGGATCGACGATGGCGCAGCTGGGGCCTATCAGTTCGACGATGGTGGATAAGGTCCTGGAAGAATTTATTATAGAAATCAAGAATGAAACCGGTTTAGGTCTGGATTCGGATGAATATATCCGCAATATGTTAACCAATGCGCTAGGGGCGGACAAAGCCGGCAGCATTATCGACCGTATCCTGTTGGGCGCCAATAGCAAGGGTATCGAACAGCTCAAGTGGATGGACACGCGTTCGATCGCGGATTTAATCCGGCTGGAGCATCCGCAGATTATCTCCATTATTTTATCTTTGCTGGACGCCGATCAATCCGCGGATGTGTTGACGCTGCTTCCGCAAAATATGCGCGCCGATATTTTAATGCGGATAGCTACGCTGGAAGGCGTACAGCCGGCGGCATTGCGGGAGCTGGACGACATCATGGAGAAACAGCTCACCGGCAGCGATGGCGTGAAATCTTCGCAAATCGGCGGTATTGATGCGGCCGCCAATATTCTTAACTTTATCGAAAGCACTGTCAGCGAGCCTATGATGCTGGATATTACCGAAGCGAATGCGGATCTTAGCCAGCGCATTCAGGATAAAATGTTTGTATTCGGAGATTTGGTCAAAGTGGATGATCGTGGTATTCAATCCTTGTTGCGTGAAGTATCAACCGATCAATTGCTTTTGGCTTTGCGCGGTGTTGACGCGGTATTACGGGATAAAGTTTTCGCCAATATGTCCAGACGGGCGGCGGAAATGCTTAGAGACGATCTGGAAGCCGCGCCGCCCACCAGGCTAAGCGAAGTCGAAGCGGCGCAGAAAGACATATTGGCTATCGCCAAGCGCCTGTCCGATGCGGGTGAAATAACTTTGGGCGGCGGCGGCGGCGATGAGTTCGTCTAAATCCGTAAAATTCACCGAATCCGAACTGCAAGAGCTGAATACCTGGACGGCTCTACAGGAGTTCGGCGCGCATGATTCCGAGCCGGATGCAGCCAGCCATGCGCCATATATGTTGACGGTTGAAGAAATCGAAGCCATGCAGCGGCAGGCTTATGACGAAGCGTTCGCCGAGGGCCGCGCGGAAGGCTTTGAACAAGGCCAGGCTGAAGGTTTTGTCGAAGGAAAAAAACAAGGCTATGAGGAAGGTAAAACGCAGGGTTATGCGGAAAATCTGCATCTGCTGCAAAAGCAGGCCGCCGAACTGGTTTTGTTGATGGAGTCGCTCACCACCCCTTTTCAGCGTCTGGATGAGACTGTCGAAGCCGAACTGGTAAAATTGACCATTACCATTGCCGGTCAAATCATCCGGCGTGAAATAAAACTGGATCCCGGGCAAATCGTCGCCGTCATTCGGGAGGCGATAAAAGTTTTACCTTCGTCGGCGCAGCAAGTCACGCTTAATCTGAATCCGGAAGACGCCGTGCTGGTCAGGTCTCTGTTGAATCCTGAAGAAAATAGCCCTCTCTGGCGTATAGTCGATAATCCGCTATTGACTAGAGGCGGCTGCACGGTGGAAACAACGGCTTCTTATATTGACGCTACCCTGGAAAACCGGCTTGCGCAGGTGGTGGCCAATGTGCTGGGCGGAGAAAGACAACAGGATATTGGCCTATGATGCCGCGGGCGGACCGCTCCGAACTGTGGCTGCGGCGCTTACTACCCTACCGGCAAAAGCTGCGGGAGATCCCGGAATTAGTCGTGGAAGGCAAGTTGTCGCGCATGGTGGGCTTGACTTTGGAAGCTGAAGGCTGCCGGGCGGCCATCGGTTCACTGTGCATGGTGGAGACCAAATCCGGTAAACAAATAGGCGCGGAGATCGTCGGTTTTGCCGGTGGCCGCGTGTTCTTGATGCCTACCGGCGATACCCACGGGCTTGAACCCGGTTGCCGGGTAATACCTTTAGGTAAAAACAGCTTATGTAACGCCGGTTTTGGTTTGTTAGGCCGGGTGCTGGACGGCGCCGGCCAGCCTCTTGATAATAAGGGTCCGGTGGAGACGGACGCAAAAGTGACGTTAACCGGCGTTCAAATTAATCCGTTATCGCGAAAACCGATCCGCGAATCGCTGGACGTCGGCGTTAGGGCAATTAACGCCCTGTTCAGCGTCGGCCGTGGGCAAAGAATGGGCTTGTTCGCCGGCACCGGCGTGGGCAAAAGCGTGTTGCTGGGCATGATGACAAAGTTTACCACGGCCGATATTGTCGTGGTGGGGCTGATAGGCGAACGTGGCCGCGAGGTTAATGAATTCGTGCTAAAAATTCTGGGCGAAGAGGGATTAAGGCGTTCGGTGGTCGTGGCGTCGCCGGCTGACGACTCGCCATTGATGCGAGTACACGGCGCCTTACGCGCTACCAGTATTGCCGAGTATTTTCGCGATCAAGGCCTGAATGTTTTATTGCTGATGGATTCCCTGACGCGTTATGCGCAAGCTTACCGGGAAATTGCCCTGGCGATTGATGAACCGCCGGCTACCAAAGGCTATCCGCCTTCGGTATTCGCCCGATTACCGCAATTGGTCGAGCGCGCCGGTAACGGCGATCATGACGGCGGTTCGATTACCGCCTTTTACACGGTGCTGACGGAAGGGGACGATCCGAACGATCCGATTGCCGATGCGGCGCGCGGAGTTCTTGACGGACATGTGGTGCTGTCCAGACAGCTGGCCGAATCCGGCCATTTTCCCGCCATAGATATTGAAGCATCCATCAGCCGGGTCATGCCGGATATTGCCGACGCCGAACATCTGCAAATGTCCAGAGATTTGCGGCGGCTATATTCCACCTATCAGCAAAACCGCGATTTAATCAGTGTCGGCGCATATCGCCCCGGCGCCGATCCGCGCATAGACAAGGCGATCGAAAAAAATCCGGCCATACTCACTTTTTTGCAGCAAGATATGGATGAATGCGTGGATATGAGCCGAAGCTTACATGAACTATCTAAACTGCTATCTGCAAAATGAGCAAAAAAATCGAACGATTTAAGACCGTTATTGAGTTATACGCCCGCCAGGAGCAGGAAGCCCTGCAATTCTTAGGGGCTATTCAGCGAAAATTAACCGAGCAGCAATCGCAGCTAGAACAACTGGAAATTTATCAATTGACTAGTCAGGCCAATTTTGCGGAACAACACGCCACTGCAATCAGCATCATGCGTTTCATGGAGCTTAGGGCATTCGCCGATAAATTGGACAAAGCCATTGCAGGCCAAAAAACGCTGGTGGCGGGACATGAACAGGAATTATCCAGAGCGCGCAGAAACTGGGAAGAAAGTCATCAGCGCTTGGAAAATATGAAAAAAATTAATGAAATTGCAAAATCCGAAGCGGTAAAGGCGGAAAACCGGCGGGAGCAGATTGAACATGACGCCAGGGCGGCGCGCTCGCAAAGGGCGGATGGCATATAATTTGCTTTAATTAAGTTTAAACTTTACAGGAGAATGCCGAAATGATTCAACTAGCAAATACAGTTTCACTTTTATCCGGCGCGGAAACCAATGCGGCAGCTACATCCGTTTTGCCGGGCGAGACCACGGATAGCGCGGCATTCACGGAAAATTTACTTCAGCAGTTGAATTTGCTGCAAAAAACCGTTCAGAATGGCGGCGATGCAACCAATTCATTACTATCGGGTTTGCCGGCGGCAAATGGCTTGCCGAATACGAGTTTTACCGAACAGGACTTGCAAAATTTTGCCGCTTTGTTTGGAAAATCCTTGCCGGCCGCCAAGAACTCTAGTCAAGAAATTAATCTTGACGACACCATGAGCGCATTGGCTAACGTACTCCAATACCTGCAAAATATCAAAACCGGAGCCAATACGTCAAATTCGGCGCAGGCGGGCAATAATGCGTCCGTTCAGGCAAACCAGATAAATCCGGTCGCCAATAATGCGGCCGAAAGCGGCTTTCCGCTTGAGGAGCTAAATTCTTTCGGCGCCAATAATGCAAGCTCCTCCGCTAAAGGCAAACCCGTTCAGTCCAATCAGGCCGACGTCATGGCGGCTATGGCCGCAAACGGTCTGCAAATGCAATTGCCGCCGCCGGCGCCCACAGTTAATGCGTCGGCAAATCAGCCGCAGCCGATATCTTTAAATAATATCAATCAAACAACTTTGGTGAGCGAAAATTACCAAACCGGCGTTAGTCTTAATAAACAAGCCGGTAACACGGTTTCCGAGAATAACCAGCAGCAAATGACGGCGTTGCAGCAACAACTTCAATCTTTGCCGCAACCCATGCTCCAGCAGCAACCTCAGCGACCCCAGCCGGCGGCCCAATCGGCGCCGTCCGCTCAATCGCCTGTCCAATTACCTGCTTCGGTTAGCAATATGCTGGCGGCTATGTCGGGGAGTTTAGTCGTTTCAGCTAATCAAAATACAGGGGCCGCGAACAATTTATCGCCATCCGCGTCTGACGCCGCTCACGCTGTTCAAAGCGGCGCGGCGCCGGCGGGCGCCGCCCAGACGAATAGCGCGCAATTGGCGGCTAATCCGGTAGCGCAGCCCGATAGTGAAAACAATGTAAATATTTCCGCTGCCGTTACAACTGTCGCCGGAGCGGTTACTCCAGCGGAGAATACGCAAACGAATGTAGACAGCGATTTCGCTAAATTGATGCAATCGCTTAATCTGACTAAAAATGAAGCCTCCGCGACCAGCCAGGCCAGTATGCCGGTCAATATCGCCCAGCTTAACCAGCCGGTAAATACGGAAAACGCCAAACAGCTGCCGGCCATGAGTCTGCCTCTCAATCATCCGGACTGGAACTCCGAGTTGGCGGGCAAGCTGCAACAGATGCAGAATCAGAACATGCCGACCGCCGAATTACAGATCAATCCGCCGCATCTGGGAGCGCTTTCCATTAAAATCGGCATCGAACAAAATCAAACGACGGTAACCTTTACCACTCAGCATTCGGAAGTTAAGCAGGCCATAGAAGCGTCTCTGCCAAAATTGCAGGAAATGTTGGGCAATCAACAAATAAATTTGCTGGATGTTAATGTTTCCCAGCAGCAAGCCGATCAAAAACCCGCGCAGGGTTTTTTCCAAATGGGCGGCGGTCAGGGCGGCAACAATTCTTCGGGATCGGGGAATAATTCGGCTAACTCGGGCGGTCAACAGTCGGGCGCTCAGGCGGATGAAACAGAAGCCGGCAATACCAGCGTCAGCAACGGCTTGTTGAATTTATTTGCTTAGTTTTTGGAAAAACGGCAATTCCTGCGACGGATTGTTTGCGGAAGCGAATTTTTATGCCCCCAACAGGTTTAAAATAAGCTAAAAAACCGCATTAAAATCAAGGTGCTAATTCCCTCTCCCGGAGGGAGAGGGGCTAAGTCATGGTTATTAATGTTTTTTTGGTACTACTTCTAAGTTTATCCAGACCATACAGATGTGTGCATAGATTAGCCCACCGGGAGAGGGTACGGCTTGTCGCTTAACTGAGCAATATTGCCCCCCCATTGCCAGGACGAAAAATATTTACTGCTGAGTTTTTGCCGCCGGCTTGTTATAATGCAAAATTTAGCTTTAGCCGGAAGAGAGATTTGCATGATTCAAGGTAGTATCGTGGCGCTGGTAACCCCTATGTTAGAAAACGGCGCTGTCGACGAAACAAGCCTAAAACGGCTGGTTGAATTTCATATTGAACACGGTACGGATGCTTTGGTGGCGGTCGGAACTACCGGCGAATCGGCAACATTGGACGAAGATGAGCACTGCTCCGTAATAAGACTGGTTGTGCAAAGCGCCGCCGGCCGCATACCCGTCATTGCCGGCACCGGCGCCAATTGTACCCGTGAGGCTATCCGCCTAACGCAAAAAGCGCAACAAGCGGGCGCCGACGCCTGTTTGTTGGTGACGCCTTACTATAACAAACCGACGCAGGAAGGTTTGTATCTGCATTACAAAGCCATCGCCGAAGCCGTGGAAATTCCGCAAATTCTCTATAATGTGCCGGGACGCACCGCTTGCGATATGCTGCCGGAGACGGTCGGGCGGCTGGCGGAAATACCAAATATCGTAGGCGTGAAGGAAGCTACCGGCATTCTGGCGCGGGTAAAACAAATCCGCGATTTAACCGGCGACGGGTTCGCCATTTATACCGGCGAAGACGCCAGCAGCGTTGAGTTTTGCCTGTTGGGCGGCAACGGCAGTATTACCGTAACGGGCAACGTCGCGCCTAGACAAGTACACAATATGCTTATCGCCGCATTGAGCGGCGACCGGGAAACGGCCGAGGCGATAGACGCAAATCTGCGCGGCTTGCATAGCAGTTTATTCATACAATCCAATCCGATACCGGTAAAATGGGCGCTGGCGGAAATGGGTTTAATAACTAAGGGCATCCGTTTGCCTTTGACTTGGTTAAGCGCGGAGTATTTCGAAAATGTCGGCAGCGCCTTGCGTCAGGCGGGTCTTTTGGCGTCATGAAATCCCTGAAATTCCTGGGTTGCGGTTTTGTCTGGATTATCTTGACCGCTTTGCCGGGCTGTACTTTTGTTAAAAGTCTGTTTCCGGATAAGGAACGCGATTATCAATTCCATACGGAAGTGCCGGATTTGATTATTCCGGATGATCTAAAACCTCATCCGGTAACCAGCCCCCGCGTATCGGGGTTATCGTCGACGCTGGCCCCGCCGGCGGTTACAGCGTCAAATCCGGTTCCGGCGCCAGATCCGCGGCAAACGCCAACTCCCGCCGATAAGCCGCAGCCTGCGCCGCATAATACGTCGGCGGCTAAAAAACCGGTTAAGGTTGAAGTTGGCAACGCCGATGTCAGCAGTTTACAGATCGATCAACCGAAAATGCAATCCTGGCGGCTGGTCGCCAAAGCTCTAAGCAAGCAACGGATAGAGATCGTTGAACGTAATCTGGATAACACCTATTTTTTTGTTAAATACGATCCTAACGCCGTAAAACCCAAGGACAACACCTTTTGGGATGAAATGAAATTTTTATTTGGCGAGGATCCCAGCAATGAACAGGAATACCGGGTAAATTTAACGGAAATCAACCCGGATAATACCCAAATCACTATACAGGATATGAACGGTCAAACGCTTTCCACGCCCGCGGCGACGAATTTGCTGAAATTAATTACCGATGGCGTCAATATGGATACGGCGCCGGGCGGCGAGGGCCAGGAAAAACCCGCGCCTCAGTAAACGTTATTCGGGTTGGCTGCTCGTTAAATTATCCCGTTAACCGGCCGTATTGCGCCTTTTAATTATAACCGGCTTAAACGCTTTTGAATTCATGTTGATTATTCCTGGTACTCCCGCACTCTCCCGTTTTCGTCTCGATAAATTACTGGCGGAATTACAAGCCGTGGAGCCCGGCATTACGGCTGTAAACGCGGTTTTCCAGCATTTTGTGCAGCTAGACGGCGAATTTGCTAACGAACAATCGGCTCTCTTGCGGCGCCTGCTCGATTACGGTTTCAGCGATGCGGTAATCGAGATTCCGGCCGTTCACGCCTTCTCATTGTGGGTGGCGCCCAGGGCCGGCAGTATTTCTCCCTGGTCGAGCAAGGCCACGGAAATTGCCGAACGTTGCGGTTTAACGCCGGTGCGGCGGATAGAGCGCGGCGTCGAATACCGGCTGGGAAGCGCCATAGAACTGGATGGCGGCCGCAGACGCGCGTTGGCTGCCGTACTGCACGACCGCATGCTTCAGCAAGTAGTCGAGGAAACGGC
>JBEKBU010000039.1:0-19955 GCA_050015235.1 Methylomonas sp.
GTAGCCGTAGGCGCTTGCGCGATAAATGGCGGCTTACCGGCCCTGCGCAATGCAATTTCCCTGGAAGACTGTTTACTGGAAGCTTACCGGGACGGCATAGGCGTGGAAAATCCGCACATTCCCAACGACCCTGAATTGCCTTTGCTACTGGACAAAGTACGGCCTATCCACGAAATTGTCAAAGTCGACTATTTCCTGCCGGGTTGTCCGCCTTCCGCCGACGTGTTCTGGGCATTTTTAACCGCTCTGCTGGAAGGAAGTGAACCGGCGCTGCCTTATGAACTGATCCATTTCGATTGATGTAAAGAGATTGATTATGTACGAATATCTTGAATCCGCCGACAGCCCAGCCAACTTGAAAAGAATAGTTATTGATCCCGTTTCCCGTGTCGAAGGCCACGGCAAAGTCACTTTATTGCTGGATGAGCGCAATCAGGTTAAGCAAGCGCGTTTGCATATTGTCGAATTCCGGGGCTTTGAGAAATTCATCCAGGGCCGCCCCTACTGGGAATTGCCGGTACTGGTGCAGCGTTTGTGCGGTATTTGTCCGGTCAGCCATCATCTGGCCGCCGCCAAAGCCATCGATCAATTAGTCGGCGTCGATCCGGAAAATCTGCCGCCTACCGCCGACAAATTGCGGCGCCTGTTACACTTCGGGCAAATGCTGCAATCGCATGCCCTGCACTTCTTTCATTTGTCCAGCCCGGATTTATTGTACGGTTTTGAAAGCGAAATCGGCAAACGGCATATTCTGGCCGTGTTGGCCGATTATCCGGATATCGGTTTACAAGGCGTCAAACTGCGAAAATTTGGACAGGAAGTTATCCGTATGGTGTCCGGCAAGCGTATCCACGGTACCGGCGCGGTCGCCGGCGGCATGAATAAAACCCTGAGCCGAGAAGAGCGCGATTATTTGGAGCAAGATATCGGCCAGATTATCCTCTGGGCGCAAGCGGCGTTAGCTTTAATTAAAAAAGTGCATACGTCCAATCTGCCCTATTATGATAATTTCGCCACGATCCGCAGCAACTATTTAGGACTGGTCAAAGATAACGGCGGATTGGAATTCTATCATGGCGGCTTGCGGGCAAAAAACGACCGCGGCGAAATTCTGCTCGACCATTTTAATTACTGTCATTACAACGATATTATCCATGAAGAAGTCCGCTCTTGGAGCTATATGAAATTTCCATTCCTGACCTCGCTGGGAACCGCGCTAGGCTGGTACCGGGTGGGGCCGCTGGCCAGGATTAATAATTGCGATTTTATCGACACGCCTCTTGCGGAAGCGGCGCGGATCGATTTTAAGGCGCATGCGGAAGAAGCGCTGGTGCATAGCACCTTGGCTTATCATTGGGCGCGGCTTATTGAATTACTGCACAGCGCGGAAAGCATCGCTACGCTATTGCGCGACCCGGGCATCATGCGCGGGGAACTGTGCGGCAAAGGCGAAAAACGTTATGAAGGCATAGGTGTGATAGAAGCGCCGCGCGGCACGCTATTTCATCATTATCAAGTCGATGAGAACGATATCGTCACTAAAGCCAATCTCATCGTTTCCACAACCAGCAATAATATGGCCATGAACGAATCGGTCCGCCAAGTAGCGGCTGAATACCTTTCCGGCCGGGAATTAACCGAACCGTTGCTGAACAATATTGAAGTGGCCATTCGCGCTTACGACCCATGCCTGTCCTGCGCCACGCATGCGGTCGGCAAAATGCCGTTACAACTGGAGTTATTGGATGCGGATGGTCAACGGGTCGCACAATTGACCCGGCGCGGCAATGGCGAATTCGTGTACGGTTACGAATGAGCAAACCGGTTTTGGTACTGGGCTGCGGCAATCCCAGCCGTGGCGACGACGCCCTGGGGCCGCTGTTGCTGAAATTTATCGAGCAAAACTTTCCGTTAACTTATGTTGAAGTCATTGACAATTTCCAGTTGCAGGTTGAACACGCGCTGGATATGCAAAACCGGAAATTGATTTTATTTGTCGATGCGGCGCTGGGGATAGCCGATGCGTTTAGCTTTCAAAAACTTTTGCCGGCCAAAGACTTAAGTTACAGCAGCCACGCCATGAGTCCGGCCGCTGTTTTACATGTTTACCAAACAATTACCGGTCTGGTGCCGCCGCCGAGCTTTTTATTAGCTATTCAGGCTATTCAATGCGAACTGGGCGGAGATTTGTCCGTCCAGGCAACCCGGAATTTACATCTAGCTTGTGATTTTACCAAGCTATTGCTCGCCGAACCCAAGTTGACAACCTGGGAATGGTTGATTCGAAATCAATGTTGAAACCGCACTTTTACATGCTCCCGTGTTAAGCTGTTTTCTGGCTCTGCTGGATTAAGACCAAATAATTTGCCACTATCCGGCGAGTACAAATTAAGTCGGCTAATCGGCTTTTGACGCCGGCGCCAAAACCAAGGTTATCAGCTATCAGCGGGCGTTTTTAAGCGGAGTATTATATGATTTTGAATGTAATTCATTGGAGATTGATGATGAAAATAATTTTTAGCTCCATACCCATTTTTTTACTGTTGGCGGGAATTACCACCGGTTACGCCCAGGCTGGCGAATTAACCCGCAACCAAGTTGAAAACCTATTGGCTAAAGCCGACAAACAGCATCCGGCGGACTTGCGGCGTAAAGATCTTACCGATCTGGATTTATCCGGGCTGGATTTTCGTAACGCCGACTTATGGGGCGCCGATTTGAGACGCTCAAATTTCAGCCACAGTAATTTGCAGGGCTTAAGGCTGGATTTAACCGTAATGACGAACATTAATCTCAGCGGCGCTAACCTGGCCAATACCAGCATATTCGGCGTCAGTTTAATGCATGCCGACCTGAGCAACGCCGACCTGAGCGGCAGCCGCGTGATAGCGGTTATGGAGGGGGCTAATTTTAGCCATGCCAATATCAGTAACGCCGATTGGGCGGCGGATATGAAAAATCAATCCATGGGTTTGATGCGCGCCAATCTTAAAGGCGCCAATTTAACCGCCGCCAATCTGCAAAATACAAAACTTGGCCGCGCCATGTTAAAACACGCCAAGTTAAATAACGCCAATTTACAAAACGCCGACTTATATTCAGCCGATATGGATGGAGCGGATTTAAGCGGCGCTAATTTAACCGCCGCTAATTTTTCCGAAGCGAAATTGCATGACGCCAAATTCAGCCAGGCGATCATTACCGGCGCGCAATTTACCGGCGCTAAAAATTTGCCTGAAATTAAAGGCTTGAACGACAAAAAATAATGTAACCACGGAACCGATGATGTCTACATTAAATCAACTTATGCAACGCAAACCCCTTTCGGCCTTCGTCGCGGGAGAAAATCCCCTGAAACAAACCCTGACGGCCAAGGATTTAACCGTTCTGGGCATAGGCGGCATCATCGGCGCCGGCATCTTTGTGTTAACCGGAATCGCGGCGGCTAAATTCGCCGGCCCGGCCATTATCCTCTCCTTTGTGCTGGCCGGGATCGCCTGCGCGCTGGCCGCCCTGTGTTACAGCGAATTGGCGGCGATGATACCGGTTTCAGGCAGCGCGTACAGTTACGCCTACGCTACCATGGGCGAATTAATGGCCTGGATTATCGGCTGGGATTTAATCTTGGAGTACGCCTTGGCGAGCAGCACCGTCGCCATAGGCTGGGCCGGCTATTTCAAGAGTTTTCTTGACAACCTGGGCATCCGCTTACCGGAGTATTTATGCACGGCCTATCTGGCGGATCCGGCCAACGGTTTTGTCAATTTTCCCGCCATGTTGATTATCCTGCTGTTGACCGGCTTGTTAATATTAGGCATCCGGCTATCCGCCACATTTAATTTTATTATGGTGGTAATCAAGCTAGGGGTAATCGTCCTATTCATTCTGGCCGGCAGCGGCCATATACACGCCGGCAACTGGGATAATTTTGCGCCGTTCGGACTTGGCGGCGTCCTCACCGGCGCCGGGGTGATTTTTTTTGCCTATATCGGTTTCGACGCCGTCTCAACGGCTGCTCAAGAAGCGCTTAATCCGGAAAAGGATGTGCCGTTCGGCATTATTGCGTCGCTGTTGATTTGCACACTGCTGTATATACTGGTGGCGGCCGTATTGACAGGCATGATTTCCTATACCGAATTAAACGTACCGGCGCCCATTGCCCTGGCGGTCAAATCCGCCGGCATGTCCTGGTTATCGCCGATAGTGGAACTGGGAGCCATAGCCGGCTTAACTTCAGTCATGCTGGTGCTGCTGCTCGGACAAAGCCGGATTTTTTACGCGATGGCTAAAGATAAATTATTGCCGCCATTATTCGCGGAAATTCATCCCAATTACCAAACGCCTTATCTTTCCACCTTGCTGGTAGGCATTGCGGCGGCCTTACTGGCCGGGTTTTTGCCTATAGAAAAATTGGGCGAACTGGTCAGTATCGGCACCTTGTTTGCGTTTATCCTGGTCTGCGGCGGGGTCTGGATATTGCGTGTCAGCCATCCGGAGTTTCCCCGGTATTTTATTTGCCCGTATGTGCCTTATGTGCCGTTAGCGGGGATTTTGGTCTGTCTAGCCTTAATGGCGGGTTTGCCTATCGATACCTGGGTACGCTTATTTGTCTGGCTGTTTTTAGGATTTGCCATATATTTCGGTTACGGGATTAAGCGTAGTAATTTACGGGAACGTTAATTCTTTTTTAATTGCATAATGATGATCTTGACTGATGGCGATCTTGAAGCCATCTGGCTGACCGCAAAGTTGGCCGCTATAGTGACGCTGATTTTATTGATTATCGGCACACCGCTGGCCTGGTGGTTGGCGCGCTGCAAATCCGGCTGGAAAGGCTTAGTCAGCGCCTTGATCAGCCTCCCATTGGTGTTGCCGCCTTCGGTATTGGGTTTTTATCTGCTGCTGGCGATGGGCGCCCATGGCCCATTTGGGTATTTTACGCAAACATTGGGTTTTGGCTTGTTGCCTTTTAGTTTTGGCGGGCTGATTATCGCTTCGGTGATTTACTCCTTGCCGTTCATGGTGCAACCCTTGCAAAACGCTTTCGAGGCCATAGGCGGCCGGCCGCTGGAAGTTGCGGCGACTTTACGCGCCTCGCCGCTGGATGCTTTTTTCAGCGTTGCCGTGCCGCTGGCGTTGCCGGGTTATTTTACCGCCGCTGTTCTGACTTTTGCCCATACGGTGGGCGAATTCGGCGTGGTGCTGATGATAGGCGGCAATATTCCCGGCGTCACCCGCGTCGCCTCCATACAAATCTACAATCATGTCGAAGCCCTGGAATACCCGCAAGCCCACCGGCTGGCGGCGATGATGCTGATTTTCGCCTTTTTAGTATTACTGGCGCTGTTTGGACGGCGGCCTGAGCAAAAAAGTGGCTGACAGGCAAAATATCAGGGCCTGTTTTAAAGTAGACCGGCCAGGATTCATGCTGGACGCGGACCTGAGCATGCCCGGCAGCGGGGTGACAGCTATCTTCGGCCCCTCCGGCTCCGGCAAAACCACCCTGCTGCGTTGCATTGCCGGACTAGAACATACGGCGCGGGGTTTTTTTTCCATAGACGGAGAAGTCTGGCAAGATGAAAAATTTTGGCTGCCGACCCATAAAAGATCGCTGGGCTATGTATTTCAGGAAGCCAGTCTATTTCCGCATCTGACCGTGCTGGGTAATTTGCGTTACGGCATGCGGCGCGGCCCGGTTCAGCAACAAAACGGTCTTGACCGGACTATCGAGTTGCTGGGCATCGGCCATTTATTAAACCGTAAACCGGCGCATTTGTCGGGCGGCGAACGGCAACGCGTGGGCATTGCCAGAGCCTTGGTCGTCAATCCGCGTATTTTACTGATGGACGAGCCCTTAGCCTCTTTGGATATTAAACGCAAACAGGAAATCCTGCCCTTTCTGCAACAACTGCATGCCGAACTGCAAATACCGATACTCTATGTCAGCCATTCCGCCGATGAAGTGATGAAACTGGCGGATCATCTGGTCATACTGGAGCAAGGCTTGGTAAAGGCTAATGGCCCTCTGGCGGAAACTCTAAGCCGACTGGATTTGCCGATTAAACTGGGAGGATCGGCCGGTACGGTGCTGGAAGCCGTTATAGGCGCCGTCGACGCTACCTGGCGTTTGGCGCGCATCGATTTTGCCGGCGGCAGCCTGTGGAGCAGAGATTCCGGTTTGCTTCCCGGCAGCAAGGTTAGAGTGCAGGTATTGGCGAGCGATGTGAGCTTGGCGGTCGAGCACCCCGGCCAAACCAGCATCCGCAATATTCTGCATGGCCGGGTCGAAGCCATTGCCGATGATGAACATCCGGGCTTGGCGCTGATGCGGGTCAAGATAGGCGAAACCGCGCTGCTGGCCGGCCTGACAAAACGCGCCGCCGCCGAACTGAAAATTACTTTAGGGCGGGACGTTTGGGTGATGGTAAAATCCGTGGGGTTGATAAATTAAATACGGAGCGCCGCGGGCTTGGCGCCATTTGATGGCGATGCGGCGATAATTCTGCTACTATCGCGGCAATAACTGTTCGGTAATGGATTTCGGATCATATGTCTACTCCTCCCATACTTGGAATTGTCGGGCATAGCGGCGTCGGCAAGACCACTCTGCTGACGGCGCTGTTGCCGATGTTTCTGGCGCGGGGCATTCGTGTTGCGGTTATCAAGCATACCAATCCCGATTTTGAAATTGATTACCCGGGTAAAGACAGTCGGAAGCTGCGCGCCGCCGGCGCCGCTCAGGTGTTGTTGGCTACTCCGGGACGCTGGGCTTTGCTGGCCGAATCGCAAATGCCGGCGGTTAAATCGCTGGATTACTGGTTAGCCCGGCTGCCGGCCGGGGAACAGGAGCTGGTGCTTCTGGAAGGTTTTAAAACCGCTCCCGTCCCCAAACTGGAAATTTACCGGCCGGAATTGGGCAAACCTGTACTTTGCCGCTCCGATTCGACCATTAAAGCTTTCGCCAGTACTCCGAGCTATTTGGATTGGCCGCGCCCGCTACCCTGTTTCGATATGACCGATTATCCTAAAATACTGGACTGGATCTTATCTTTTACCGCGCTTGGCGCCCATGACCGATAAATTGCACCTGACTTTAGCTTCCTGCGGCGCTGACGATGATCCTGCGGTTCTGACGCCGGAACAAGCCCGGCGACGGATTTTGGATAGCATTATTCCCCTGGATGGCGGCGCGGTGGAAAATTTACCGTTATTGCAGGTTGTCGATAGAGTTCTTGCGGAAAACGTTGTCGCCGCGAGCAATGTACCGCCGCGGAATAACTCGGCGATGGATGGCTATGCCCTGCGCGCGGCCGAGTTACCGCCAGAGGGCGTCACGCGCCGTTTGCATGTGGCCGGCTCAAGTTTTGCCGGACATCCGTTTTTCGGAAACTGCGGCGGCGGCGAATGTATAAAAATCATGACCGGCGCTGTCGTGCCTGACGGCCTGGACACCGTTATCCCCTTGGAGCATGTCGAGTTGATTGACGACGCCGCGATACGCGTTGATGCGCGCACCCGTCCCGGCGATAATGTGCGCATGGCCGGCGAAGATATTGCATTTGGACAGGTTGTACTGGAGCGCGGCAGGCGGATTAATTGCGCGGACCTCGGTCTGTTGGCTTCGCTCGGTATTCAGCGGGTTTCGGTATTTAGGCGCTTACGGGTCGCTTTTTTTTCTACCGGCGACGAATTACGCTCCATCGATCAGGCATTACAGGTCGGCGAAATTTATGACAGCAACCGGTATACTTTATACGCCATGCTGAGCCGGCAACATTGCCGGCTGACCGACCTGGGCATAGTCCGGGACGACCCGGCGGCGTTACGCGCGGCTCTGATTAACGCCGCGCAAGACAACGACGTGATTATTACCACCGGCGGCGTGTCGGTTGGCGAAGCGGATTATGTGCGCAAGGTTTTCAGCGAATTAGGCGATATCGACTTCTGGAAAGTCGCCATGAAACCCGGACGCCCCCTGGCTTTCGGCAAATTACGGCGGGCGCTGTTCTTCGGCTTGCCGGGCAATCCGGTGACGGTGATGGTCGGTTTTTACCAGTTTATCCATCCGGCTTTGCAACGTTTAGCGGGTGAACAGCCCCTGCCGCCGTTGACTTTAGCCGCCGTTTGCCTGTCAACTTTAAAAAAACGCGCCGGCCGCACCGAATTTCAGCGCGGCGTCCTGAATCAAGCCGCGGACGGCAGCCTGAGCGTCGCCAAAACAGGTCAGCAAGGCTCCGGAGTGTTGACATCCATGTCGCGCGCCAATTGTTTCATCGTTTTACAATCCACGCAAACCACCGTTGAGCCTGGAACTATTGTAATGGTTCAACCTTTCTCAAATTGGCGATAGCAAGATCCGTTTTGCAAACAGCCGAATGGCCGTTTGTTCGAACCAACCCGATCGGCATGCTCCATAACAGGAAGGAGAAACATGATGAATATTAAATGTTTAGCAGCCTGGCTCCTTATATTGCTGGCGCATAACGCTTTTTCGGCGCCTCTTAAACCCGAACAGGCGCCTGAGCCGCTTAAGCCCTGGATAAACTGGGTTTTGCAGGACAGCCCGGCTTACGCGTGTCCATTTGTTTATAACAATTTTGAGTTTAAACGGTGTAGCTGGCCGACCCAGTTAAATCTGGATTTAAATACAGGCAATGGACGCTTCAAAATCGCCTGGAGAATTTATCAGGACAGTTGGATAACGTTACCGGGCAGCCCGGAACATTGGCCGTTGAATGTGACGGCCAATAATAAAGCGCTCATGGTAATGGAAAAACAAGGTAAACCCGTCATTAAACTTGCCGCCGGCTATTACCAAATCAGCGGTGAGTTTTTATGGGATAAACTGCCGGAGAATCTGGAAATACCCGGCGACGCCGGCCTGATCGCTTTACGGATAAATGGCGCGGACATTGGGACGCCCACTATCCGCAATAGCCAGTTGTGGCTCAGACCCAATAACGGCCAGCCGGTTAAATCCGAAAATACCGAGGCCAAACTCGATATTCAGGTATACAGAAAAATCATAGACGACGTACCCATGCAAATTCTGACCCGTCTGGAGCTCGAAGCGTCCGGACGGCAGCGGGAAGTTCGTTTGCCCGCGGCCTTACCCGAGGGCTCTATTCCGCTGAAGCTGCTATCGGATTTACCGGCCCGGATAGAGCCCGACGGCCGGCTTGTGCTGCAGTTGCGTCCCGGACATTGGCAATTGGATATACTGAGCCGGTATGCCGGCGAAACAAATTCGATTAAATCAAACCCGCATGCATCGGATTGGCCAGAATCTGAAATCTGGGTATTCGAAGCCAAACCTTCTTTGCGGCTGGTTGAAGTCGAGCGAGCTCTGGCTATCGATCCCAGCCAAACCAATTTACCCGGCGACTGGCAAAATTTGCCCGCCTATAAACTCTCGGCCGGCCAAACCTTGCAATTAAAAATCATCCGCCGCGGCGACCCGGAACCGGAACCTAATCAGCTCGATCTTGAACGTCAATTATGGCTGGATTTTTCCGGAGCGGCTTATACCGTGCAAGACCATATCAGCGGCAAAATGACTCGTGACTGGCGATTGAACGCTTTGCCGCAAACCCGGTTAGGCCGGGTAGCGCTGGACGGCAGCGATCAATTGATTACCGTCGGCGTTGAACAAGAGCATGATGCGCGGCGGCCGGCGGAAGAAACACAAGGCGTGGAAGTAAGAAAAGGCCGTATCGAGTTACAAGCAGACAGCCGTATAGAAGGCGACATAAATACGTTAAGCGTGACTGGCTGGGAACAAAATTTTAACAGCGTGCGGACGGAGCTCAATTTGCCGCCAGGCTGGCGGCTGTTAGCCGCCCAGGGTGTGGACAATGTTCCGGACACTTGGATTTCCAAATGGACGTTATTGGATTTGTTCATGGTGCTGATTGCCGCCCTCGCGGTTAATCGGCTCTGGTCTCCGGCTTGGGGAGGCATAACCTTGATAACGCTGAGCTTGATTTGGTACGAACCGGAATCGCCGCATTTCATCTGGCTGAACATTCTGGCGGCGACCGCATTAGTAAAAGCATGGCCGGAAAACAATCCGTTTTTAAAATATATACAGGTTTATCAAAACCTTTGCCGCCTGGCGTTAGCTCTGATTGTGATACCGTTTATGGTTACCCAGTTTCGAATCGGACTTTATCCGCAATTGGAACAGCCGTTCCGTCAAATTTCGCCGCCCGACGAGGCTGCCGCGGCGATCAGCCCAGCCGTCCAACAGGCTGCCGGCGGCGTAAACAACCTAAAAGCCCAGCAGCTTGCCGCGCCCAAACTTGCGATGGAGCCCTCCGCCGATTACCTCATAAAGCAACCCATGTATTCAGTCGTCCTCCCTAAATCCATTGCGCTGGAAAGCACGGAAAATTTCGTCAATATCGATCCAAACGCCCACATCCAAACCGGGCCGGGTTTGCCGCAATGGCAATGGCAAAAAATCAGCTTGGACTGGAATGGCGGCGTCGATAAAAATCAACAGCTCCGGTTATGGATATTACCGCCCGTGATGAACTTGTTGCTCAGCTTTATGCGTGTGATGCTGGTGGTGGCGCTAACCTTGCTGATGTTCGGGGCGAGCCTGAAACAGTTTAAAAAACGCAAGGCGGCCGCACCACTACTAGCGTGGTTACTCGTACTGCCTTTGCTTGGATTTCATAACCGCGATAGTCATGCGGATTTTCCAGACCAAGAGCTGCTAAACAGCTTAAAAAGCAAACTGCTGGAAGCTCCCGACTGCGCGCCTGGCTGCGCGCAGATTCAGGAAATGCGCGTCAAGCTGGACGGCAAGGAACTAAGCATTAGTTTGCAAATTCATGCCCAACAAGCCATCGCCGCGCCATTACCCTCTGAAGTCGAACAATGGCTGCCCAGCCAGGTGCTGATCGACGGCGAAAACGCTGTCGCGCTTTATAGAGATCCCCATAATTTGTGGATCTATCTCGAACCCGGCGTTCATCAAATTATCTTAAGCGGTTCGGCGCCAAACCTGAATAAGTTTATCCTCACCATGCCTTTGCCGCCTCGTCACAGCCTGTTCGACGCAAAAGACTGGCGAATCGACGGCGTGCGCGAAGACGGTCAAGTGGATACGCAACTCCAATTTACCCGCATGGCCGGCGCGCAAGCCGGCCATGAAAACACAAGCGGCGCACGGGACAACGTTAGCCAAAGCTTGCCCGCATTCGTGCAAATAACCCGTACCTTGCAATTAGGCCTCGATTGGCGGGTCAGCACGCATATTAGCCGCCTGTCTCCGCTTGACGCCCCTATCGTTTTGAACATCCCCTTGCTGGCGGGCGAAGCGGTGACCAGCCCCGGCATCCGCGTCAAGGACAATCAGGTGCAAGTGAATATGAGCGCCGGGCAGAGCGAGGTTCAATGGCAATCCCTATTGGAAAAATCCGCCGCCATCAATCTGCAAGCGGCCGACAACACGCAATGGAGCGAAATATGGCGGACGGATATCAGTCCTATCTGGCATGTTGCTCTATCCGGCATTCCCATGATGCATCTGAATAGCAGCGAACATTGGCTAGCCGAATGGCATCCGTGGCCGGGAGAAAAACTTGCATTGAATATAAGCCGTCCCAAAAGCGTCAGCGGCGCCAATCTGACTATAGACAGCAGTAAAGTAAGCATTTCGCCCGGCCAGCATAATACCGATGTTCATTTGAGCTTTAATTTGCGTAGTTCGCTGGGCGGCCAACATAGTATTACGCTGCCGGAACAGGCGGAACTGCAAACAGTGAAAATTGACGGCTATGAACGGCCCCTGCGGTTGGAAGGGCGGAGCTTGACCTTGCCAATTAGACCGGGCAAACAGGCTATCGCGGTTGATTGGCGGCAAACGGCCGGCGTTTCATTGTTCACCGGAACCCCGCCGATCGATTTACACATCCCCAGCGTCAACAGCAGCCTGAATATCGGTTTGGGCGATGATCGCTGGGTATTGCTGACTCAGGGTCCGATGTTCGGACCGGCGGTATTATTCTGGGGCATCCTGCTGGTAATCGCCCTAGTGGCTTTCGGTTTGAGCGCAATGCCGTTTACGCCGCTGAAATACCGGCACTGGTTTTTGTTGCTGCTGGGCTTGAGCCAGATCAATATTTTATCCGCCGGGCTGGTGGTCGGTTGGTTAACATTATTAGGCTGGCGCGCCAAAATCACCGGATTTAAACCGTATAGTTTCAATTTACTGCAATTATTGATTGCCGCGGCTACTGTTCTGGCCTTGTATTTGCTGTTTTCGGCCGTTGAAAAAGGCTTATTGGGCGCTCCGGACATGCAAATCGTCGGCAATGATTCGACCGCTTTCAATCTGAATTGGTATCAGGACAGAAGTTTGCCAACCTTGCCGGCAGCCGGCGTTATTTCCTTGCCGCTGACTTTTTACCGGCTATTGATGCTGGCTTGGTCATTATGGCTGGCGATATCCTTGCTGGACTGGCTAAAATGGGGTTGGAGCTGTTTTACCGGAAATGGCCTGTGGAGAAAATCCGAAAAAAAAGCGCCGCCGAAAAACATCGCACAGCACGCCGCTGAAACGGAAATACCGGGTGATTAAGTTTTTTGGCGGAGACGGCAAATGCTTGAACGAATCGTTCAAACCGCCAAACCCGCTAATAAATCGCGCTTGATATCCTCGATATTTTCCAAGCCCACCGAAATTCTAACCAAACCGTCCTTAATACCCGCCTCGGCGCGTTCCGCGGCTGACAGGCGGCCGTGGGTGGTTGTGGCCGGGTGGGTAATCGTGGTTTTGACATCGCCGAGATTGGCGGTAATGGAAAGCATTTTGGTGGCGTTTATCAGCCGCCACGCTTGATCTTGCCCACCTTGCAACTCAAAACTGACGACCGCGCCGAAATGGCTTTGCTGGCGTTTAGCCAATTCGTGTTGAGGATGGCTGCTTAAGCCTGGATAATAAACCTTGCCGACGGCGGGTTGCTGTTCCAGCCATTTCGCCAACGCAAAGGCGCTGTCGCAATGCGCCTGCATACGTACCGCCAAAGTTTCCAAGCCGGACAAAAACACCCAGGCGTTAAAGGCGCTAAGACTTGCGCCGCCGGTACGTAAATAAGGGTAGATTTCTTTCTCGAGCAAGGCGCGCCCGCCAACCACCGCTCCGCCGACGCAACGCCCCTGCCCGTCAATATATTTAGTCGCGGAATGCACGACTAAATCGGCGCCCAATGTTAAGGGCGTCTGCAAAATGGGAGTGCAAAAAACATTATCCACTACCAGCAGACAGCCATGGCGATGCGCGATTGCGGCCAATTCGGCAATATCGGCAATTTCGGTTAATGGATTGGAAGGCGTTTCCAGAAACAGAAAGCGGGTGTTGGGCCTGATAGCGGCTTCCCAGGCGGCTAAATCCGTCAGTTTTACGAAGTCGGTAGTCACTCCGAATTTACCGAAATAATTTTGAAAAGCTAAAATGGTATTGCCGAAAACACTACGGGAACACACCACATGATCTCCGGCTTTCAGCAAACCCATGCCGACCGCCATAATGGCCGCCATTCCCGAAGCAAACGCCACGGCCGCCTCCCCTTTCTCCAATAGCGCCAAACGAGTCTGAAAAGCGCTGACGGTTGGATTGGTGAAACGCGAATAAACATTACCGGGCTGTTTGCCGGTAAAGCGTAATGCCGCTTGTTCGGCGCTATCGAATACATAACTTGACGTGGTATAGATCGGCGCACTGTGTTCGCCTTCCGGCGAACGCTGGCTGCCGGCGCGGATAGCTTGCGTTTCCAGCGCGTATTCTCGCCAATCGAAATCGTTCATCGTGGTTTTCCTTTTAGTTTATTCAACATCTTGTATTTCCATTAACAGGTCGCTGGATTTACGCTGTTCCTGAGCCTTATCATTACGCAATAGTTCAGTCCGCGCCAGATAAGCGTCGTCAATATCGCCTGTAACGTATTCGTGGGTAAAACAGGAGGTATCAAAATGCTTAATCGTGCGGTTGCCTTTGCCGACCGCGTCGATTAAATCATCAATATCCTGATAAATCAATTTGTCGGCGCCTATCAGTTCACAGACTTCCAGCTCGGTTTTATCATGCGCGATTAGTTCATGCGCGGCGGGCATATCTATGCCATAGACGTTGGGATAACGCACTGGCGGGGCCGCCGAGGCGAAATAAACTTTTTTGGCGCCGGCGTCTCTGGCCATCTGAATAATCTGCTCGGAAGTCGTGCCGCGCACGACCGAATCGTCCACCAGCAAAACGTTCTTACCTTTAAATTCCAAAGAAATGGCGTTTAATTTTTGTTTGACGGATTTTTTCCGCATTTTTTGACCGGGCATAATAAAAGTTCGGCCGATATAGCGGTTTTTCATAAAACCTTCCCGGAACTTTACCCCCAAATCATGCGCCATTTGCGCGGCGGCGGTACGGCTGGTGTCCGGAATCGGAATCACTACGTCGATATCATGATCCGGCCATTCCTTGAGTATTTTTTTCGCCAGTTTCTTGCCCATCCGCATCCGGGCTTTATATACGGATATATCGTCGATAATAGAATCCGGACGCGCGAAATAAACATATTCAAAAATACAAGGGCAGTGATCGGTTTCTTCGGCGCATTGCTCGGTGTGCAGCTTCCCTGAAGCTTCGATAAAGACCGCCTCGCCGGGGGCAATGTCACGGATAAGCTGAAAGTCCAATACATCCAGGGCCACACTTTCCGAAGCCAACATATAATCGGTAAAGCCGTCTTCGGTTTGACGCTGGCCGAATACTATGGGCCGAATGCCATGCGGATCTCTAAAACCCAATACGCCGAATCCCGCTATCATCACCACGACCGCGTAAGCGCCCCGGCAACGTTTATGCACGGCGCGCACCGCATTAAACACATCACTGACATTCAGCGTCAATTTACCGGATTGCTGTAATTCATGGGCAAAAACATTCAACAGGACTTCCGAGTCGGAGTCGGTGTTAATATGGCGCTGATCGTCGACAAATACCTGAATTTTCAATTCTTCGGTATTGGTTAAATTACCATTATGAGCCAACGTCAAACCAAACGGCGAATTGACGTAAAACGGCTGAGCCTCGGCGGAACTCGTGCATCCGGCCGTAGGGTACCTGACATGCCCGATGCCCATGGCGCCTTTTAGTTTCAACATCTGGACGCCGGAAAACACATCGCGCGCCAAACCGTTATCCTTGCGCAAATGCAGCCGCGAACCTTCGCAAGTTGCAATACCGGCCGCATCTTGACCGCGGTGCTGCAAAACCGTCAAGGCGTCGTAGAGATCCTGATTAACATTGTGATTAGAAACAATAGCAGCGATACCACACATAGTTATCTCAATTATTTAACGAAACTTCATATAATCCGCCACATTAGACGGAACGCGGTCTTTTAGCCAGACCGCCAAGGTTTTAAACGGCGGCAATAACCTGGATTGACTCCACCAGGGTTGTTCCGGTACGGGCGTGAACCCGGCCAGCACGACCAACAACGCAATTATCGCTACGCCGCGCGCTATGCCGAAACCCATGCCGAGAAACCGGTCGCTGCCTCTTAAGCCCGTCTTACGCGCCAGTTTCCTCAACAGATGGTTGATTATCCCGCCCAACAGCAAAATAGCTATGAACAGCAGCGTAAAACTCAGGGCGATGCGCGCTTGGGGATAACTAACGACATTCTGGAAAAAAGCGGAAAAGTCATGACTATAATGACCGCCGGCCCAGATTGCCGTTATCCAAATAAGAAGCGAAAACACCTCTTTAATAAAGCCGCGTATAAATCCCAGCAACGCTGAAAACAATACAATACCGGCTAGCACATAATCCAGCCAAACCCAGTTTCCGGCAGGCAAAAAATCCGCCATACCCGCTCAAATTTTTTTATACGGGCTATTATTATTCATCCGGCGAGACAAAACTGTTGACGTTAATTTGCGACAATTTACTTTTAACCGCTTGCGCCTTGGCTCTGTCCAGCATGGGACCGATACGGACTTTGTATACTACGCCTTTTTCGCCGCCGACTTCTTTTAAAGTTGAGGCGAAACCTTGCTGTTTCAAACTTTCCTGTAGCGCAACGGCATTCGCTTTTTGGGAAAAAGATCCCGCATTCAGATACCAGCGGGTACCGGTATCATTACCGGTGGGCGGCGCTGGTTTGCCGGCATTTTCATCAACCTGATTATCAAAAGTCCTTGCAACCTGTTTTTTAGCTGGAGCGCCAGTGGCGGCGGGCGCGGGCGGCAGGGTTTGCGGCGCCGGCTTCGGCCCTTTTGGCGGCGGCGTTACATCTTCCGGCGCGGGCTGGAGCTGGTCTTCATCGCCCACGGCGGCGCTTGCGCCGGCGCCCGCATGCGGGGCATGTTTAGCGGTAGACGCCCCCCCTTTGTTACCCGACAAATGCGTAATGGGTTTGGGTGGCGCAACATCGATTTCGCCTTCGCCTTCCCCGCCCTGATTCGGCGCCGTCGCCAGGGATTTTTCCGTGGGTGCGGCCGTGGCGACATCTCCCATCTTCTCGGGTAAAGGCGAAATTTCAACGTCTTGTTCTTTTTCGGGTATGGAAGGAATAGTTAAAGAACTAATTTCTTTTCCGGTTTCGTCTACGGCATCGTCGAACAGCATTGGTACAAAAATTGCCGCTAACGCAGTTATCACGGCAGCCCCTATCAATCGTTGTTTCAATTCTTGATCCATGTTTATTACCTTTAGGAAAATTTACTTAAAAATTCTGACACTAGAAAAAAAGAACCGAAAATCAGAATCAACTCTCCTGACGACGCATTATTCCGGGCGGCGTTAAAAGCGCTTGAAAAATCCGGAAAACCAGCGTTGACAGAATTAATATCCTGTTGTTGAAAATAATTTTTTAATACTTCTTCCGTGGCGACTCGAGGGTTTTTCAAAGGCGCCAGATACCATTCTTGCACATAGTCGCGCATCATGGTAATAACGCCGCCTATATCCTTATCCTTCATCATAGCAAACACCGCATGCGTTTTGACTGCCGGAAACGTAATTTTTAAATAATTTATAAGTGTTTGTATAGCCTGAGGATTATGTCCAACATCCAGCAACACGGGTATCGTCCCCGGAATAAGTTGAAAACGCCCCTTTAGTTGCGCTTCCCGTATTCCGGTATGGATTGCCTGCTCCGAAACGGCTAATAGCGGCCGTAGCGCCATAACCGCCATGAGAATCGCGGAACTGTTCCGATATTGATGCTCGCCTTTGAATGCCGGCTCCGGTAGGTTGCTGATTTGCTGTCCGCTGCTATACCAGTCCCAACGGTCGCCGTGCTTTCGATAAAAAAAATCCCGGCCTAATTGCAGCAGCGTCGCATGCTTTTCATTTGCCGCGCTTATCACCGAGGCCGGCGGCTGTTCTTCGCCGATAATCGCCGGCGTTTGCGCACGGAATATCCCGGCTTTTTCCCGGCCAATGGCGTCCAAGGTATTGCCTAACCAATCGACATGATCAAACGCAATAGTCGTAATCAAAGCCGCATCGGGATCGACGATATTGACCGCATCCAACCTTCCGCCCATTCCAACTTCCAGTAATTGTAAATCCAGTCCGGCATCGGCGAAGATATCCAGAGCCGCCAGAGTACCGAATTCAAAATAACTGAGACTGGTATTGTTCCGCACCTCGTCAATACGCGTAAACGACCGGCAAATAAGCTCGTCCGTCACAGGATCGCCGTTTATGCGGATACGTTCGTTATAACGCAAAATATGCGGCGATGTATAGGCGCCGACTTTATAGCCTTGAGCCCGGTAAATAGCTTCTAAATAAGCGATACAGGAGCCTTTTCCATTCGTGCCGGCGACAGTGATGGTCGGGATTTTTTTCCGTTCAGGCCTAAGCCGCCGGTAAACTCCAAGCACTCTTTCCAAACCTAAATCTATCGGCCGGGGATGTAACTGTTCTTGCCAGTTCAGCCAAGCATCCAGCGTATCGAAACGCGCCATTGCAAACTATATCTACGGAATACTGTAAGAAGTTATACTCTGACTAAACGCATCATCCGCATTCTGATGATAGCCGGTCTGAAAATTAGCGGCCGATTCGTAGAAAAGCATGGCCAGAATTCCGGCAATACTATCGCGCATGAGCCGGCGGTCAATTATCATATCGATGGCTCCGTGTTCTTGCAGAAATTCACTTCGCTGAAAGCCTTCCGGCAATTTTTCCCGTACGGTTTGTTCGATAACGCGCGGCCCGGCAAAACCGATTAAGGCGTTGGGTTCAGCGACATTGATATCGCCCAGCATGGCTAAACTAGCGGAAACGCCGCCCATCGTCGGATCGGTCATGCATGAAATATAAGGAATTCCGGCGTCGGCCAATTTAGTTAACGCCGCGCTGGTTTTACTCATCTGAAATAATGAAAACAGCGACTCCTGCATACGCGCCCCGCCACTGGCGGTAAATACGATAAACGGCGCATGAATTCTCAGGCTTTCGTTGACGCCGCGTACGAAACGCTCACCGACAACCGACCCCATGGAGCCGCCCATAAAACCGAAATCAAAGGCGGCGGCGACGACAGGTTTGTTTTTTAAAGCGCCTTTCATGACCAGCATGGCTTCGTTTTCGTTGCTTTGTTTTTGCGCCTGGCTCAATCGATCCTTGTAACGTTTACTGTCTTTAAATTTTAATGGATCATTCGGCTTTAAAGCCGACCCAACTTCCTCGCGGCCGTTTTCGTCCAAAAACATGTTTAAGCGCGCCCGCGCGGAAATGCGCATGTGATGATTGCATTTCGGACAAACATTAAAATTTTTCTCCAGTTCGGCGTTAAATAAAATCGCGTCGCAACTGGTGCATTTGTTCCATAATCCTTCCGGCACCGAAGTCCGCTTCTCGGAAATATCCGTTCTGATAATGGAAGGGACTAACTTTTCAAACCAGCTCATTTATAGTCTCCACTGGACGAGTACGTATCCAAAGCCTGACGCATAGCCGTCAATAAGGCGATTATTTCTTGTTTGGCCATGCCGGGATCATCGAGATTGGCTTCAATTTTGCTGATCAAGGCGCTGCCAACGACTACGCCATCGGCAATGCCGGCAATCGTTTTCGCGGTTTCAACATCTTTGACTCCGAAACCCACGCCGATGGGCAGACGGGTATTCTCCCGAATCAATTGGATTTTCCGCGCAACTTCCTCGGTATTTAAATGTCCGGCGCCGGTTACGCCTTTCAGGGAGACATAATACAGATAACCGCTGCCTATGGCGTCCATTTTCCTGATGCGTTCGCTATCGCTGTTAGGCGCCAGCAGGAAAATTTGATCGATTTCGCGGGAGCGGAATAAATCGGCGCTCTGATATGATTCTTCAGGCGGCAAATCAACTATCAGCGCCCCATCGACGCCCGCGCGTTGCGCGGCGTTAGCAAAAGCCTCGTAACCCATGATTTCTATCGGATTTAAATAACCCATCAGCACCAGCGGGGTAAGCTGATCCGATTTTCTAAATTCCGTGACCATGCTTAAAACCTTGCGCAGCCCCATATGATGCGACAAAGCGCGTTCACTGGCGCGTTGAATGACCGGGCCGTCGGCCATGGGATCGGAGAACGGCACGCCCAATTCTATAATATCGGCCCCGGCCGCCACCATTTCATGCAGCAGCGGCAGGGTAAACGCCGGATAGGGGTCGCCGGCGGTAATAAAAGGAATTAGCGCTTTACGGCCCGCGGATTTTAATTCCGCGAATTTGCTGGCTAAACGGCTCATACTTTTATACCCTCGCGTTGCGCTATCGTATGTATATCTTTATCGCCTCGCCCGGAAAGATTAACAATAATGATTTGATCGCGGCGCAAAAGCGGGGCGAGTTTGCTTGCATAAGCTATGGCGTGGCTGGATTCCAGGGCCGGAATAATGCCCTCCATTTTAGTCAGGTCATGAAAACCAGCCAAGGCTTCGGTA
>JBEKBU010000040.1:0-19843 GCA_050015235.1 Methylomonas sp.
AAAATGGCTTGGTATTCATCCGTACCGATACGGCGCTTAGCCAGTATTTTGCTGATGTCGCGGCCATCCGCGCTTTTATCGGCGCTGGTGGCAAATTCCTGGCTGGGGTAGACCGTAGCGCCTTTGCCGATCACCGCTTTGGCAGTTAACCCCACCCGTAAGCCTTGTTTCCACGCATCTTGCCCCTGTGCACTTAGCGCTTTGGCAATATGTTCAATTAATATCCATAGTTGCTCACGCTGCGCCTCATCTGTAATTGCGCTAATTTGCAAACACTGCTTGGCCGGTATCGCCAAAGCATCAATGCTGATTTCAATCGCAGCCGGCGCAGACGCCGGCTTGTAACTCAACAGTACCTGCAAGCTGCCGTTTTCGGCTTGGGCGACTTGGGTGCGGTTACGCCATAACCACCGGCCATTCACCATGTTCATGACATAGCGTTCCGCCAGCACTTGCCAGCCGCCCAACTCGGTAAACAGCTGATGATACAGGCCATACGTATTCATAAAACCGGGATCGTTACTCATGCAGGATTGAGCGGTATTAGCTAAAAAGCTAATATGCCCTTCCGCCACCAAGGTATCAAAGCCAATTGGTAAACTGGCTTTTTCCACGCTTTGTAAATTGGCGTTGCGGGGATTTTTTTCGCTTTTTTCATCATTGGCTTTAGCTAGATGGGCGCTTAATACGCTGCTGTCCATATAGTTACTGATGGTGCCGCGTAAGGCTTCTTCGGTAACTAACACCGCTTTTTTTGCGGCATTGTTATCCAAGCTGTTCTCGGCAAAAAAAGCAAACAAGCTGGGTTCCAAGGAACGGGTAAAAGCTAGGGTAGATGGGTGTTTATAAGCGATAGTCATATTGCATCCTAGGGTAATGGTTAAATTAAGAAAGTCGTTTTTTTGTCGGGGCAACAAGGCAAGCACCCAGCACATTTTCTGCCCGAGCGCCGGGCCGCCAAACATAACCGCCATCCCCGCTACGCGGGTTATGGGATTTACGAACGGATGCGACACTACGGAAGCGGATTAGTGTAAATACCGGTTCGGCAAATGCATGGGGCAAATTATTTCGTGCGCCTTGGCGCTGTTGCGGGTTTTCTAATAGTTGATAGCCAACAGCCATAGGCCGAAAGTAGCCGTGCTGCTTGTCCGGCAGCCAAACCGGGCGCTCAGGTAATTGCAGATGCTTTTTTTGCTCCGCCGGGGTTTCATCACCAGCCCAACGGCGCAAAGGGGCGGTTAAAATATCAAAACCTTGTAGGCCTCCCTGCTCTCTGGCCGCTAAGACCAAGCGGCTGGCGTCCTCAAGCAGAAAAAAATAGGAAGGCAAGGCGGCCAAGGCAAGTTGTGGCGCGGTTTTTTTCCCATCGCCGACAAAAACCCGGACAGATATCCTCTGCTGTTGCCTAACCGGATGCATGACGCCGCCAGCAAGACGCAAACCAATGAGAGCTTGTTGAATCTCATCTTCATGCAAGCTTTCGTCACTGTCAATATCGATCAATAGATATGCGTTAAGACTAGTCCGCCTGTCATCTATGGTCGGGTGTTGGACGCCACGGTTATTCACATCGCTGAGTTGTCCACTACGGTAACGCACGTACTTGGCATGTCCGCGATGCAAGTTAGCTTCGCCTATCACCGGCGTGACGCCCAATAGTTCTTTATCCAAGCGTAGACATAAGGCGATAGCCAGGCCCATCCAAGCCGTCAGCGGCGGAACGGCGCTTAAAAATACGCCGTCGCTCAAGGCGTTGGCTTGGGAAACGCTGAATTCCCCGATCATCAAGGTATATTTGCTCATACAGCCTCCGCTAATTGGTAAGCGTGTAATTGCTCTGCGACTATTTCCCGGATATTAGTATAACGCTCGCCACCGCCTTTAAACGCCTGAAGTGACCCTAACCAACGATGGGTGATGTACTGGGCAATATCCTTGAGCTCAGCATCATTCGCTTCCGCTTGAATTAATTGCAAATTTGGGTGTTTGCCGGTCAAGCTGTGATAAATGTTTTGAAAAACGACAGCCTCTTCGTGCCCGCTATCCAGCAGGCTTCTGATTAAAGTAATATCCGTTAACGCCTCATCAAGCAAATTTTCGATAAGCCGGCTTAGCATTTCGGTAGATTGTTGATAAGTGAGATGCGTTGCCGCCGGCCTGCATAGCTCGCTGAGGATTTTGCCATTTAAAGCTTTTGGCCTAATTAAACTGCTTGGCCGATGTAACAGTCGTTCCAGTCTGGCAAGGCTATGCCGGCGTACCGGCGGCGGCAAGACTAACGGATGTTGTTGTTTGCCGGAAAAATCCATTAACACCGCAGCGACATTACGGGCGTTTGTGCCGCCGTATTCAGCCGATTCCATGCGAAATAACAGCCGACTGCCTTCTTGTTCGGTAATTGCGTCATCCTGGGTAAGCAAAAATTGTTCTTTACGCCATTGCCCCAACCAGGAGGCGGTCGCCACGCTGTACATAGGGCTGAGACTAAGCCAGTCGCCGTTGACATCAGTAAGCAATACCTGCGCTTGCAGCGGGGAAAGTTGCCTGGGCAATTGTTTCACAGCCGTAAGCCAAGCCTTGATATTTGCTTCATCCATGCCGATCTGTCGCAAAAATCCTGTCAGATTTTCGTCTCTCTCCAGCAGCATAGCCAGCACCGAGCTAGGTTTATCGTGTAAATAAAAGACCCATTCAAAGAAAAACCGCGCCCCTACCAAAACGGCGTCGCCTTCTATGGTGGCTAAGGAAAGACTCGCTTCGCTTGCGCTGACCACTGCCGCATCTTTGCAGGGTGTTTTATTAAAACGCGGAGCCCCTTCATTGGCTGGATTACGGGTTTTAGGAATGTGGCTGGCTAAGCGGGCAACGGCTTTATTGAGTAATGGGCTAATTCGAGTCAGCTTGGCTGCATGCCAATAATTCGGCTGTTCTAATAGGCTCAGCCACTCTTCGGGACTGTCGTTTTTATCGACAATAGCCAAAGCCAGAGTTAACAAAGCCCACAATTCCGTCTGATTGTTTAAACGTATCCGGAATGCGTCGCTGCCTGCTGCTTGAAAAATGATTCTTTTAAAAGTTTTTGCCAATTCCTTTTCCTTAGTATTCAATCCATGTTGCAAAGCTGTTTTGAATGCCTCCAGGCTACAACCGTGTTCTTGGTAAATGCTTAAAGCTGTTGGTGCTTTAGACATTTTATTTTTTGGATCTTCCATTTACATCTCCTTAGCAAATATATTAGGCTAAAGTCTAGACCTGTTCGTGCGAACTTGTCAAATTATATTTTAAATAGCGTTAAAAACGCAACTATGGATATTTACCTGAGCGCCAGCTCCGGAAAATCCGCCTATGCGGCGGAAAGCTTAATAGCGCTAACAACGCAACTATTTTCTAAATCGCCTGTACGGCGAGTGATGGGGCATGGCTCGTCAACATTTCCGGCTAAGTTGGCCCGAAACCTTATGCAACAGGATTAGCCGATTACAGTATGCAATAACCCAGCGTCCAATGAAATTTAATTTTACTTTGGTCAAACATTTCGCCATAGTAATTCAGATCGCAAAATAAAGCTTGTTGCAAACCGTAATTTAACTTATTGGATTGCGAGGAAAAATAACCCAAAACCTCTTGTTTTATCGCTGGGAAAAGAACTTTTTGCATGGCTAATGCGGAAAAACCCTTTTCAGGCGCCAGGTTTTCAATTCTGTGTAAATAGCATTTATTATCAGGCTCATAGAATTTTTCGAACAAGCTAAGCTCATCATCTTTAACATAACAATAAATCGTGATTTTTTTGTCAAAGCTTTCGCGGAATCTGTTTTTGGTGATTTGATATTTGCTCAAGGCTAGAATTGGTTTGTGTTGGCAATCGATAAGATAAGCTTTTAATGATTGGGGAGTTGCATCTTCGCCATCATCAAAATCTCGACTGAGCTTGATAAAGTTAAATAAATGTTCAATTACGCCGATTGGGTTTTGATCATAGCTATAAGTCGTTTTGTTTGGTGCTTGCAGGCACAAGCGGGCGTCAAAACCTTGTTCTTGCCAAAATTTAATAGGTAATGCAGAATCTGCCTCGTCTATCCTTTTTGCATTTCCCGCATTATAAGAAATACCCAAGAAGTCAAACCAATCGGTAAAAACATCATCGGCTGGCTGGCAAACTAGATAATCAGCCGTTTCTATGCCCGGCCTTCCCCACAATAAAACCGTTTTCATTTCAAAATTACGATATTTATCGGCTTCATAGCTAGGTTCAAACGCCCTTAAAGGTTGACTCATAATTAATACATTGACATACGGCCAAGCGCCGCTACGATGCCGCCGCACCCGTCCGGCGGCTTGCACTTCACCCCGTGTCGAACGGGGCTCCAGGATAGCCCAATCGTAATCGTGATCACGCCCGGTTTCCTGCAATGTGGTGGTGACGACAATGATCATTAAATTCTGCCGACCGGCTTGCTTGGTGTCCTGCAACGCCGTTTGCAGTTCCGGCAGCATCTGCCAATCAGCGCCGATTTTTCTATTGTTGAGCTTGTTAAGCTTTTCATCCAGCAAGCCTAATACCAAACGTGGATGCTTGGCATGGTAACAGACCACCAGATACAGAAAATCATCACTTTCAGTATCCGGGCGTTCCAATAACCATTTACTGTAACGCCAAGCTTGTTTGGCGGTGTTAAAGCGGATAAATCCTACCGAGAGTGTCACGCCCTCAGCCAACTGCGCATTTTGCTGGTGCAGTTGCCGGCAGCCCCGCAAAATTTCCGGAAAAATGCATTCGGTTAAATGCTTGGCTTTGTCTTGGGCTTTAGCCAATGGCGTCAGCCTGAGTATATCAAGTTTTTTTCCATGTGCTTGGTTAGCGGCCATATCAGCGCATACAGCACTGACATAAGGTGCATAGTAATCGCTAAAATTGAAGGTTTGCTTGGTTTGGATGTCATGGCACACCACTTCCACGCCATGACGGTTACCGGCAAATATCAACCGGGCGTTGATATTTGCCGGCGACAATGCGTTAAATCCATGGGCGTCGAGTTTGGCTTTAATGCCTAATCCGCGCCACCAAGCGGCAAACAAGCCGTCCACCACAAACGGCCCCATCGTTGCGGACATCAATACCACATGCCTACCGGCCAAACCAGCCATAAAGCACAGCTTGCCTAAAGTGTAGAGGTCTTGAGCGCTATAGTTATCGATTTCATCCAGAACCAAATCAGCACTATAAATCCGCAAGGCCATGCGGGCGTCGCCGCCATTGACGGCATGCGTGGCAGGAACCAGGTGGTCGACGGTGCATGCCACTATTGGCGTGTCCAATAGTTGTAAGCCGCGACCACCCAGCCAATTATGCACCACCTTAAACAAGGCTAGTCTATCGCGCTTACCAAGTTTGTCGCCTGGCAGACTTGCATCCAGGCAATCTATCCACGCCATGTCTTCTGCATTGAGATTAGCTTTGCCGCCTACAGCATATAAACTTTCATCTTCTTGAAAATAGGCATTTTCGCTGCCAAAATATTGCTCGACATCGTCCTTGGTTTTTTTATCGTTTTTGGTATTTTTCGGCTGCTCCGGCTCAAAATTGAACTGCAAACCGCCCACCAAAGTAACGTAGTCATCAGAATGAATGGCGGCTTGATCCCGCAGTGCGACGCCGGATTGTAAGGTGAGTGCGCGTAAACCCAATGCCAAGGTATAACGCAATTGCGGTTCGCCCAGTTCGTTTTTAGGGCTGATGGCATGCAGCAAGCGCACACCGGCTAAAGTCTTGCCACTGCCGGTTTCCGCTAAAATAGCTGCAAATACCGGTTTGTTATCCAGCCCTTGCGCGGCGCATTCCGCCAGCCGTTGTTGCCAATAATAGATGGAGTCCAGGGCTATGATTGTAGTTGCTAATGATGCTTTCGACAGTTGGCAACGCCGAAACTGCTCGGAATTTTGCAACAGGGTTTTAATTTTTCGGCTGAGTTTTTCGACGCGCAGTAAATGCTGCGGCACCGTATCGCCCCAGTAGCTGATAAAGCCTTGTTTATAGGCGTTGGCATAAGCGATAGTTTGCTCTGTTGCATTGTCTCGCTTGATTTCGGTTTGATTACATTGGATACTTGCTAAGTGGTCAGCTGCTATCAATAAGGGCCGGTTGTAATGCACATTGGCTAAGATCCAATCCCCGGCTTGATTTTTTAAATCCTCGCTTAAATCAGGATAGGTTTTTAAAATAATAGCTATTTTTTTAGCGATTCCGCCAACATGCGCCCGCCATTTTGCATCCTGCCAAGGTAAAGCTCCGCTTGCCGCTTTTTGACTTTCCTGCTTTGCCGCCACTTTGCCAAACTCCGAAACGGCGTTATTAATATGCGTCTGGGTATTTAGATCATGTAAACCATCAGGTAATCGATGATGAGTAAGCACCAGCCAACTAATTAAGGTAAAGATCGGCGCTTGCGCCAACCAATTACTTAACTGCCTAGCGCTTAAGCCAGGTTCCTGCATACTAAATAGCTGATTCGCATCCGGCCAAAGTATGACATCTGATTCCAATCCCTCTAAAAATCGGCTATCGCTGGGTTGATTATCTGCGGCAAATTTGCAGCGCAGCATTAAAAAGCCCACTAAATCATGCCGGTATTCTTCATGGTGATACTGCTTACGCAATTTACCTTGAAAGGCTAATGTGGCCTTGCCTATATCATGCAGCAAAGCAGCCAAACAGCGGGTTAAATACAGCAGTTCGCCATAGGGCCCTAGCGGTTGCGAGCTGTAATCCTTGGTCGCTTGCAAGGTACGAAACGCGTAACGACCTTGTTCGTCATAAAAATTTTTTTGCCCGGCTATCCATTGCATCTCCATGCGATTGCGCCCCGACATGCGATGGCATACCACGGAACCGGATTTGCTGACGACTTTTTTAATCTCTTGATGTAAGTCCTTTAAACCTTCCTCACTAATATGCCCAGCCCAAACCCGGCTGCCGATTTGCGGCAGAAATTTAGCGAGCACCCGCCGGGTTCTCTTCCAGGCTTTGCCTTCCGATTCATTTATGATGACGACTAGCATTAAGCTTCTGAATTGTTTGTTGACGTGGCGTTCGCTTCTAAACCGCTATTGCAAGCGGAAACTACTTCCGCAAATAAACATTTGAGCGCTTTTATATCGTCAAGCGTGGCTAAGGCGCGTTTACGGAATTGCCCTTCACCCTCTTTGTTGGCTACCGCCAGAAAAGCATTCGGCATAATGGCGGCATCTTTGATCAAATCCGCTAAATCAAAGACTAATGCGCCGCGCCGGGTTTTACCGTGCAGCACCGGCAAACTATGCGGGATACCCAACACCCATAAGCAGCAGGCGGCTAAACCATAAGCCAAATAATTGCCGTTATCCAAAAATTGATTGGTAAGGTCTTGCGCTTTCGGTTGCCGGGTAAATTGGGCGCTATAATGCCGCGACTATTGCGCATACAATTGTTTGGCGAACCACGCTTCGGCAATCAATATGCTTTGCGTATCATTAGCGTTAGCGACGCGTTGCAGATAACTGTCTGCAATGCCATTACAATCTATTTCCACACCTTCAAGTTTCAACCAGGTTTTACAAACCAGTTCCGCCCGTACTGTTTGCCAATGCTTGGCAATAATTAAACGCTTAGCCTCGTTATCCCATAAGGGATACCATTTTTGCAGATATTCAGGTTCGCGGTATTCATTCAATGCCGCCAGATATATTGGTGTTGCGCCGCCAGCGCAAAAACCGACTAACATACCTTGCGAGGCAGCTAGCCGCGCGGCCTGCTGTGTCAGCGAGGTACCCGGTCCCAACAACAACACCGAGGTGTTACCGTAAGGAATCGCAAAATGCTGCTCAATAGCATCTTTACGTTTCACATAAACCAAGCGCTCATCGGATGCTTGCACCCGGCAATGCTCCAAATATTCAATCGTGGTTTTATGTGTAGGTAGAATAGGCATGACTTTTATAATTAAATTGATATTGTTCAGTCTTAGCTCTTCCAAGTCAACAAGCGTATCCGAGCTGTGGTAAATATTGGGTGAGTTTAAACAAACGACAGAATTGTTTCATAGATTTTTTTACAACGCTACCACCGCCCGGATGGCCGCCTTTTGCTGTCCCGAGACAAATTACCCATTTTTGTTGCATAGACGGCAATGCCAACATGTCATTACCGGCGCTGCTTACTGAGCTCCACCACGGTCTCGGGACGAACATTTAACAAACTTGCCGCTTCACACAACATATTTTGCCCGATAACTGCATTCGCCACGATAGCTTTGGTTTAACGTTTGCTATTCCTTAGCGCTTTTTGCAAGTCATTTTCGCTGTGCCTTTCGGGCAAACCGAGAAACTCCAGCACGTAATTGTCTTTAATGACTTGATTGATGCTTGGGTGCAATTCTCTCACCGTTGCCGAGAGTTTTTGCAGGCCGATAAGGCTGCGTTCAAGGGGAAATTTGTAGGCTTGACATTGCATTTAGTTAGAAAGCTTCATTTGAAGCCATTATAGTAGTGTCGGCCCTATCAATCAAAACCAATCCCGTATATTTGTCTGGCCTGGATTTGTAGGCGCCCCTATTATCGAGTAGCAGTATTCCGCGCCGGCGCCTTCTCTTACAAGTTGGGCTGCCCTTTACCCGTTGTAATCAGGCTGCGCAAGCTGTCGTTGATATAAAACCCCCAGGCGCCCGCACAGCCATCGTAACATTCGAATGCGGGAACCAGACCGACATGCGTGAAGCGGAGTTCGGTTGTTCAGTTAAATACATGCATGGGGTCTAAGACCCCGCCCCTCTCACGGGCCTTTTTCTTTTGGCAAGCACCAGGCTGCTTTTATTTTGCACAGTCTCGCCAGCATTTCTTCATATTCTTTATTGATGACGACTCTTTCCGTCAGGTCAATAGGCTGGATCATGTAGCCAAGGGGGCCGGGCATTATTACGAAGGGATACATGCCGCCGAGCTTTCCGCCGCCGATGTTTTCATTGGTTACATTGGGGGCGTAATACATGATGTGCGGGTAGTTTATGGTGACGACATTGTCGCCGTTTGCTTCCGGGTTGAAATATGTCCTTAGCACCGGTGACAACATATACGAGACGCCGCTTCGTTCCGGCGCTTTATAATATCCCGTTCTGAATCGATCCTGGATGATTTTTTTGGCTTCTCTGGATGGTATGCCCTTGGCTTGCATCTCCGCCGCATCAAAGAAGACCCGCATCTGCGCCTTGGCGCCGGCGTTATCGAAGGAAATCGGGTAGAGAATGTCGTCTCGGTATGCCGTTAAGGGCCAGGCTCCCCTGAACGCGTCATCGCCGGTACGGGCGACTAGGGCGTGGAATCCGTTAGCGCCCTTACGGGCTACTTCAAAGCCCTTGGCGGGGTTTAATACGTAGGCGGTTGCTTTGTCTCTGAGTTGGGGCGGCAGCGCGCTCAGGGCTAGCTGAATTTCCAAATCCCGCGGCAGCGGCTCGATTTTATTCGCCGCCGCCGGCGTTTGCTCGGTTTGCGCGCTTGTTGTCTGCGAGAACAAGAGACTTGCGATTACCATAATTGTTAGTATCATTTTCATCTTGAACTCCTACCGCTGTTATCGAGACTGTTTGTAGAGTTGAAAAAATCCGATGGCGCAATTTCGCCGTTTGTTAAAATTCGCCATTTCCTTGCGAACGGCTTAGAAAAACAACTGGCCGCAACTAGTCGATATTTAAGTTATAAACGATCGAGTTGTCAATTGGTATGAATACGCCCGTATCAATACGTCTATCAAGCGCTCGCGGAAGCTTAACAGGTAGAATCAGGGCCAGACTGCGACAGACGCCTGATGGAAGGGTATGCGGAATTTACAATATTATTGGCCTTAGGCGCGGCGGATTTGAGATTAATCGCTTTTCATTATCAACCAGGCCGCCGTCAACCAGCATTAAAAAAAGTGCCTTGCCTTAGCGATAAAAACCGCGGCGCCGCCCAGTATAGCGCCAACTTCATCATGGTAAGGAAATTGCGACATAAGGCCCATTATCGCCATGCCCAATAAAGCCCCCCCATTGACAGACGAAAGGTGTCCTTATTGAATATGTTTTTGTTCATGCTTGCTCCAGTTTACCGCCAAGTTTGTTAACACAGCTTATTTGCATCAATCCTATACTCATTTTAGTAAAAAATTTCTAGTTTTATGTGCGTAATTTGCACAACTTATTAAAATGAGCAGTATTAGACGGAACGGCCGAAAAAAGTAAATAACCGGCTCAAACCGCTAAGGCGAAAGCCTCAATAATTCATTTTTATCAATGACATGAATAGACGTGTAGATACTTTAACACAAACACGGCTTTTGATCAAACATGTTTATTCCCGCCAGCGTTTAATCCTTAAAAATCGTCCTTTTCCACCAAAATCCGCAGACGGCGAAGAGCAGTATCCCATTGAGCCGAGATTTGTTCTAAATAATAGTTTGGCGTCATTAACTATAAAGAGCCGCCCATGCATGCACACTTACAACGGTTGATGATTCAGTAGGACTTGTTTTGCCCAAGGAGGTTCTGGAAAAACCGCATCTTGCAAACGGCGATACTTTTCGTTACTGTTTTCCTGATCTTAATATTGTCTTTTAGGGATGAGTGAGCTCAGCTATTTGAGCAATTTACGCGCCTTAGAATTTTAGGGAACTTGACAAAATTATACCTAGGTAGATATAATGGCAATGCTGTTTATTCATAAAGATGCGGAAGATGACCTTGAGAAGATATGGTCTGATCATTTTGAGTCCGCAGCTCGAATAACTGTGCTTCTCGAAGAGATAAAGGGTAACGATGATCTCTTAGATCGTTTAACTCAGCATGATTTTGGTTCATATGGTTCGGCGGATTTTCACGTTAGCAAATGGTTGGATCAATGGAATCGAGGAAATGATCTTTGGCGATTAAAAATTTGGGATCTGGAACATTGCAACGAGAAGTATCGAATAGTGTACGCATTTATTCCAACCAAAAAGCATTACCATGTACTAGGTATTGTACCAAGAGAATTCAATTATGACGCAAGCAATGAACTCACTAAGCGCATCCTCGACGCCTACCAAAACCTTTGAAAAATTGATTATTGGTAAGGGAGTATCAACTGAAGCAACTTCGATTGAATCTCCATGTGTTGTATTTCAAATTGAGGATCGTCTTCCAAAAATTGAGACCCCCGTCAACCATAAAACAATCGACCAACTTGTCGATAAATGGAGTGAAGACGAAAAGAGGCTACAGGCGTTGGAACAAGCTCGGCTTTGGGTTGCCGAAAAACTTCACGGTGAAGATGGCGATACGATCCGTACTTTTCGTCTTCGCAAGGGATGGTCTCAGGCGCGGCTAGCAACTGAATTGTCAACAAGCCAGCCACATATTGCCCGTATTGAGCGTGGTACTGAAAATTTGCCCATAGAAACCTGTCGTCGTTTGTGTTTGGCGCTAGATATTGATATGAATACACTTGATCAAGCGCTTCGTCGCCAAGAGGCTTTAGTTAAAACAAAGGTTAAATAATGGAACGCCATATTCAAACGATATTCTGTGACGATATTAGGCATGAATTAGGTGGCAAGGTTTCTTATATTGGCGTGTATAGCGGACGACTGTTTTTACCTACATTTCCTCTAGCGCTACCAAAGCTTTGCTTGGCAATGAATATTATTACCCCTGCAAGTAGGCCATTTAAGAGACTCAAATTAAGTGTATTGAAGGGCGCGGACATATTGTTTGAAAACGACCTAGACTATGCTCGGTTGTCTGGTGCGATGGAATTTCTTTCCGATAGTGATCTGAGCATAATAGATCAGCTATTCTCTCTTCACTCAGTGATCATCTTTTCTCCATTTACACTTGAATCACCGTGCACAATTCGAATATTAGCTGAGACTGAAGATGGCGAATTACGCGGAGCGGGATTAAATATTGAGCAAGCGCCTTCTATCGATATGGGGATTTTGCAATAAAAGGTGTCCTTATTGAATATGTTTTTGTTCATGCTTGCTCCAGTTTACTGCCAAGTTTGTTAACACAGCTTATTTGCATCAATCTTATACTCATTTTAGTAAAAAATTTCTAGTGTTATGAGCGTAATTTGCAAAACGTTTTGATGGCGCAGCGTTTGTGAGACAATTTTAGTGTATCAACAGGGTTGTTTTAGTTTTGATCTACTGGTTTTATAATAGTCTAAACACTGTTGAGACATTTTGAGGGCATTATCGATGCAAAGATATGAATCCGACGTTGTAGCTTGGGCGAATGAGCAGGCCGCACTCATCCGCGCCGGCCGGTTTGATATGCTCGACCTTGAACATATCGCGGATGAGATCGAAGACGTGGGAAAAAGCGAACAGCGCGAATTAGAAAGCCGTATGTCGGTATTGCTGGCCCATTTAATCAAATGGCGGTTTCAACCTGACAGGCGAACCAAAAGCTGGAACTTAACCATCGTGGATCAGCGCGAAAGTATTAGCCGCCGTATAAAGAAAACGCCCAGCCTTAAATCTTCATTGAACGATTTGGATTGGTGGGCCGACGCTTGGCAAGATGCTCGCCGAATAGCGGCGCAAGAAACCGGCATTGAATATGCGGCGTTTCCCAAGGAATTCCCTTGGGAATTCGATCAAATCATGAATCCTGAATTTTGGCCGGAATAATGAAAAAAAAAATTAGTAGGTGGCGCCAAGAATAAAAGCAAAAAGCAGCAATGATATAACCAGTAACAATTGCGACACGATTGCCGCCCAACAAGCAAGCGATAATGCGGAATCGTTTAGGCTCCGAAAACGAAGCGTCCAAATATACATGACTAAAGCCAGGCGCGGACGAACCCCGGCGCCAAATGCAAACGTAGGTTGACCGAGTCTATTCCAGACAGCGGGATGTGAGTTTTTTATCCTATGCAGAAGCCAGGCTCCGTTTGCAAGGGAGAACAATAGGACTGCAATCAATAAGATTATAATCATAGGCGATTTTCTAGCGTTCCGGACATGCGTTACTGTGCGCTACGCATTATTATCCACGTACTTCAGTTAAATCCAAAGTTCCGCAATCAACCGCAAGGAGAAACCCATGAAGACAACCCATGAATCAACACCGGCTACCTTGCCTGAACCGCTTGTTGTATCCCGCATTTTTCAGGCCTCGCCGGCAGTGGTGTTCCAGGCCTGGAGTTCGGCCGATCATTTAAAAAACTGGTTTTGTCCGGCGGTTTACACCGTAGCGGAGGCCAGGGTCGAATTTCGCGCCGGCGGCGATTTTCATATCTGTATGCGCTCTCCGGAAGGACGGGATTATTGGACCAAGGGAAAGTTTGTCGAGATTTCGCCGCACGGCCGGCTGGTTATCGATATGTACGCCGTCGGAGAAGCAGACGCGCCTTTGTTCCGGGCTTATACCGCCGTGACCTTTACGGCTGTGGGCGGCGTGACGCGGATGGAGGTTACTCAAAATTATACTTTGTTCGAAGCGTCGGCCGCGCAAATGATTCAGGGTACGCCGCGGGGATGGGGCGAAACGTTGGATAAACTCGAAGGCGAGATTGCGCGCATCCGCGGCGTGGAGCCGGCCAGCCGCTCCGTCGTGCATGCAACGTTTTGAGTTGAACGCACTTATCAGGCGTCCCGTACGCTTGTTTTCAAAGCGCTTACCGATCCCGGCGCCAAAGCTAAATGGTTCGTTGGCGGCGACGGCTATACGGTGTTGGCTCGCGAAATGGATGTGCGGCCGGGCGGCCGCGAGCATGTAAAGGGCCGTTGGGAGCAAGGCTCATTTCTGGACGGCTATGACGATGCCGGCGCACGCGAACGGGGTTCGAATTTTCTGCTGGACGCCCTGGGCCATGCCCTTGAATAATGGCGTTCGACTTTGCACGGCCTCACAGCCTTGGGGTCAGGCGCCAGTGAATTTATACTTAAATTGTATAGGGTATTGACTCAGCATATTGTCTATGCTTACACTCTTAACCAATTGGATGAGTTTATTGCTTAATTTACCTGATTACCCAAAAGCTTCAGCGAAACCTTTTTAGCCGCGGCATCATTCCGGCGCGGATTGCCGGAATTCAGAGCCCATGGATGGCTCGATGTTCGCTATCCATGGCGCGGGATACCCGCTTCCAGGCAGGCATGACGCATTATTCCGGTTTGCTGAAGCTTCCGTTTTTGATTAGCGCACTCCCCGCGCGCGTATAGTTACTCAGTTAACGGTGACGGCGGCAATGTCAATGAAGTTAACGTGATAACAGATCAAATCTCGTTTTACGGCGCTTTAACCTGCCAAAATTTTATCGTTAATAATGGCATTGCAGGTTTTGGGTCAGAGACGGCTTTATTTATGATAGATCCCGGCATTCTGACAACCGGTACGGTAACCGTTGAAAATGACAGTGTATTTGCGACGCCGATTAGCGGCGATATCAGCGTCAATAACCTGAATATTGACAATTCGTCGGTGGAATTTACCGGAGGCGCCGTTTCGGTTGCTTCGAGCATCGACATCACCAATTCCTTTGTCGATATCCAGGGCGCCGCGGACACCAACGGCAACGCCACCATCTGGTCCAAGGCTTTTTTAGATTTGGACGGGGCCTCCATGACGGCCTTTGAATATAGGGTGTATGGCCAATTAAATCTCAATGGCAACCTGGAAAGCAGTTCGTCGATTACCGGCAGGATCATACTGGATGGCGGCGTTTTAAGCTATTCCGACTATTATTCTAACGGCTATCAGATTTCCAACGAATTGGATTTGAGCAATACGGTGCAAGTTCAGGCGGATAGTTACATTGTCGCCGGGACGGGGGACACCTTAAAACTTCTCAATCCCGTCGTCGGCTTGGGCAATTTGATCATCAACTCTTCGGCCGGCCCGCTTTACGCGCCATCCGGCGTTGGCGGCACGGTTGACTTCGATTACTCGTACCCGTCATTACACTCGCGGGCGATTTCCGTGGCGCAAAACGCGGCCATATCCGCTTCCACAGCGACTTCCGCGGCTAATTCTTCTTCGGCGGCGCCTTCATCTTCCTCGGCTGTTCCGTATTTTTCGGGAAACATTACGATTGCCGGCGGTACGCTGGAATTAGGCGTTTCCGGCGACATCGGCTCCGGCTCCATCACTTTTGAAAACAACGCCAGACTGGTGCTGGATTCCGGCGTAACGTTGGCGGCTTCCAACGTGTTGTACGGATTTCAAGCCGGACTAAACAAAATTGTGGTGCGGGGATTCGGCGCGGGTACGACGGAAACTTTCGTCAACAACGTATTGACGTTGACTAACGCCCAAGGCCAGACGCAAACCTTGAATTTCGATCCGGCCGCGAATTTCAGCGGCGTCACTATCCAGCAAACCGGCAACGACGCCGCAACGGCGGTCACCTGGACTAACGATAGCCTAAGCGGCGCGAACAACGGAATCTACGCGGGAGACCTGGGGCTAAGCGGGCAAACCGCCGCCGCGGGCCAGATCGCGCAGGAAATCAGCGGCAACGACGCCGTGCGCTTTAATTTCAGCAATCTGGAAAACCAGGCGACAGTCGACTTGTCGCGCCTGGTTCTAAACCAAGGCGTGGCGGACGCCGGGCGCCTGCGGGCTTTCGACAACGGCGTTTTGGTCGGCGAAACGGATTTTTTCGCGAACAGCGCCAGCGGGCAGTTGCGGATTTCATTAAATACCGATCAAGGTTTCAATAGCCTGGTGTTCACGGCCGGCGCCTACAATGCGCAAAACCAATTCGTCGCCGGCGCCCTGGACAACGCAAGCGGCCAATTTTTGAGCGCGCCTTATCAGGATCAAACCGGCTTGCATGGCGGCGAATATTTGCTGCACATGGTGCTGGTCGGCGTCGCGCAGCCTTTGCCGGTCGGTTAGCAAGGCGCCCTAGCCTTGGTACAGGCAAGGGGTTTGAGTGGTTTGGGGCGCCATGGAGCGATTATGTCGGGGTTTGCATAATCGTTCCGTCGCCCTGCTCTTATTCGCGGTGAAGCGCATCAATCGCGATCGATGCGCCTCCTTCGTCGGCATCCTATAAATGTAAGCTATTGCTTTATATGTAGAACCAGCTTAAATAAGCGCCATTCGGGTAAATTTTGTTGATCCGAGCGGCGCGGGGTTGTACCATTTCCGGGATGATATTAGGGGGCTGAATGGGGTACAAAGAATAATGAGCGCGTACCATCAGCCAAACATCGCCAGTTACAAGCAGCTAAAGAAACTGCGCACCGTGCTGGCTATTCTGCAGGGCGTCAATTTATTGCCGACGCTGATCAGGGAAATGGAAAGCACCGTATCTCACGATCAGACCAAACGCGTCACCTATCTTACCGCTTTGTTTACCCGTATCCATCGCGAGATGTATCGCGACTGGAAAGAGCAGATTACGGTCGATCATCGTCCGGGCGCCATGCAGGACGCCGATAAGCGCAGGCGCTTTCGCGAGACGATAGAGCGGCTGGTGTTGGACGGCGACAAGAATCAGGACACGGCGATTTTCGATAATAACGGTTTTATTATTTACTACCACGACATAGCCGAGCGGCTGGCGGGTTTTTATCAGGCGATGCGCAAGATTAGACCATTTTCTTATGGCAACCGCCTGACTTTGGACTTTTTCATGACCGCCTTGGGCAACTTGCCGTCGTTTAAGGCGGTTTACGATGCGGGGATAGATTTTAGGCGTTTGACGGCAACCGATACCCGCGCTTTACACGCCCTCGGCAGCCCGAACAGGCAATTGACGCTGGCTTTCGCGCATGCGTTGGAGCCAAGGCTGGGCAAGAGCCTGAACAACCGGGCCAATGGTTACGGCAAATGGCCGGAAAACAAATTTTTTCTGCTGGGCATACCGTTTTTGTCGCATACCACGGCCGGCGGCGTTCTCTGCCTGGTGACGGTCAACGGCGGCCTGGTCCCATTGGATAGCATCAACATCGCGGAACTCATCAAAGGGCAGCATTTCGCCGATAATTCGCTCAGCGCTTCGGAAACCGTGATCGGTTTCCTGGAAGCCACTGAGGATTTACGCGCCGAAGGGATAACGGACATAGACGGCATACCCATCCGCGAGGACGGGGTTGCGCCGTTGTTTTGCCTGGATATCAACATGTTGACCGGATTGCGCCCGCCTAGCCATGCCGAACTGATCGACCTGATGAAACAATGCGCGGGCGAAAAGGCCTCCTTATTCAATCTGGCGGATAACTTAAGCCTGAAAGAACGATTGCTGGCTTTCGCCGAAGGCGAAATCAGATTGGCGCGCACCGTCGAAATTGCTTATAACAGGCTTAGCCGGATCAACCGCCTGTTGCGGAACGCCGTGCAAGCGATTTTCGCCGGAAAAGCTCCCGATCGACAGCCGAAAATGTTTATGGCGATGGGCGGGGCCGGTTCCGGAAAAACGGCCGTGGAGGAGCTGGCGAAAAAACAATGCGGCGAAAATTTCGTCACGGCCTCGCTGGATGAATTTCGTAAACTCAGCCAGCTTTACCGGTTATTGACGATCGCCAATCATCATAGCGACGATTATGTCTATGTGGAGCCGTTCGCCAACCGCTTACGCGACCTTGTCTCCCAACAAGCCCGCGAATCGGGCGTCAACCTGCTTTACGACGGCACCGGCATCCCTTATCATCCGCGTTATTCGACCATCGTCAAGGAATTTAAAGCCGCCGGTTTTCATACGTCCATAACGGCTGTCGATGCGTTTTTGCTCAAACCCAACGGCCGCGAATCGGAATTATCGCGTTCCGGCGTGATCGCCAGCGTCAAGTCGCGTTTCGAATCGACCGGGCGCGCCCTGCCCTGGGTGGTTACGGTGGATAAACACATCCGTTCGCCGCACGCTTTTTTGAAGGCTTTGGAAGACTTGGCGCTGGATAAAATTTCGCTATTCGCTAATGACGGCGACCGGGATAAACATTATCTGGTCGCGGAAAGCTTTCCGTTCGGCGACGCCGAATTAAATCAGCTCCATTGGCTGCAACGTCAAGGCGGCTTGGCGGAGCATTTTAAACGGTTGATGCGGATACGCGAAGATTCCGTGCTTAAACGGTTGTCCGCCGGCGATCCGAGCGAATTGGACGCCTGGATCGAACGCAACCCGGATCTGTCGGAAGCCAATGTCGGTTATCAAATTTATCGGGGCAGTGAAATCAATCGGGTTTTGTTGATCTATCACATGCGGCGGATGGTGGATTTTATCGAGAAGCGGCAATTAAACCCGAACGCCTCGGGCGAGGAAGGTTTGCTGCATAAGCCGTCCGCCCTGGCGTTTTATGTCGATCCGCATGCCGATCATGCCTGGATCACCCGTTTGCAGGGGTCGTGGTAATCGTGGTAACGGTAGCTATAAGGCCATGCGCGGTTCGAGGGCGGCGGATTTGTATTTGTTCAAATCGATTCCGCATTGATCCGCTCTGACGATTTGTTTGATCCGGAAATCTTCCCGGCCGGGGTTTTCGCCGATCATGGCCAGATCGGCGATATATTCGTTGCAAAAATTCTTGCGGGCGTCCTTGATGATCATGAGCGTGGGTTTAAGCTTGGAATTTGGGTTGGCTTGCACGACCACGCCGACTTCGCCGCTGACCATTTCGACTAGACTTCCGATCGGGTAAATACCCAGGCATTCGATAAACTTCATCGTCAATTGCGGGTTTAAATGGCCTTGCATGGAAATGTCGTTCATGATCTTGAGCGCATCCAGATGGGTTCTGCCGTTTTGGTAGACGCGGTCGCTGGTGATGGCGTCGTAGATATCGACCACCGCCACCATTTGCGCGTAGGGGGTGATTTGTTCGGCGCGCAATTTACGCGGATAACCCTTACCGTCCATGCGCTCATGATGCATGTGCGCCACGTCGATGGCGCCGCCGAATAGATCGCGGGCGCTCATCAATATTTTGCCGCCTTCCAAGGGATGTGTTTCCATGACGCCCATTTCCTCGTCGGTCAAGCGCGAGGGTTTGTTCAGAATTTCCGGCGGAATGGCCATTTTGCCCATGTCGTGCATCATGCCGCACAAGCCCAGGTTATTGAGCTCGGCGCGGTTCAGCTTTAGCTCCCGGCCCAGGGCGATGGCGTAAATGCAGACATTCATGCTGTGCTGGGCGGTGTATTCGTCGCGGTTTTTCAACTGCGCCATCAGCATCAGCGCGTTCGGCGCTTCCAGTATGGTGTCCACGCAATTGGCGACGGCCTTCTTGGCGGCCACGGCGTTGATCGGCCGGCCGAATTTGACTTCCTCCAGAAAACCCTTGACTAAGGTGCTGGTGTTGTCGTGCAGCGTTTCAATCTGGCGGATCTGGTTTTTAAACCAATGGCGCGCGGATTTTTCCGGCGGCGGCAGGTAATCCTTGCCGTAAGCGGTGCTTCTGGCGGTGTAATGGCTGATTTTGGTTTTTTTGTCGACTTCGATAAAAACGTACTCGCATTGGGCTTGCACGGCTTTGACGTCTTCCTGGCTTTTCAGCTCGAAACCCTGAAACCAGAAGCTAGTCTCCAGCCACGGCCTATCCAGTTCGGATACGTACATGCCGACTTTTAAATCTTTAACGTCTATCTGTTCCAGAGCGGTTGATTCAACCCAACGATTATTAATATTCTTCGATACGTTCCGACTTTGCATTAGCACTCTCCGGCGCATGAAATACCCAAAAATAATTCTACCGGGTATCGGTCTATTTGGAAGGCGGGTATTTTGAATTTTTGCTTGCGGTCACAAATCAAAACGCAATCTTGGAACGGCGCGCGCAAAACTGAGGATTGAAGTTCCAGTCCCCTCTCCCTCCGGGAGAGGGTTAGGGTGAGGGGGGTCA
>JBEKBU010000041.1:0-19798 GCA_050015235.1 Methylomonas sp.
CGCGTAAACCTTCGGGAAGTTGGGACCAGTAGTGGTTTGCATCGTGCCAGCCAGGGAACGGGTTAGAATCTTTCTCCAACTTGACGTAGTTACGAACCTCGGCAAAGTACTTCTCGGCTTCAATTGTTGCGTTGGTTAATGAATTCCGAATATCTGATGTTGTTGTGGTGCTCATAGGTACGCATATTGAAGAGATCTAACAGATAATTATATTGCTTTCGTATCGGAAGATAAGTTGTTTTTTATTATTCGTGGCTTACCATCGGCTGTTGGCCTATAACGGTTATTTTCAACACGAAACGCCACGCCAGAAAAACGCAAACATGCCGTTGGTTGCTCACGCATTTATAGCGCAGCGCACAGGGTCAGTTTTTTCCTATCCGAAGAACGCGTTACGGAAGTTTTTTGTCCGAACGCGCTTCCCAGGAACAGCCGGAACGGGAAGCGTTTTAATGCTGAAATTCATGCTGGACGCCAATATAGCGATCCATGTGATTAAGCATCGTCCGGTTGGCGTATTGGAAAGCTACGATGGGCGAGATTTCTCAATCAAAATAATGGATTCGGAGTAGGCAGTAAGCTTTTCCTAAAACCATTCTGTTAAATCTTAAAATTTTTGGAGGTATCCTTAATGCCAATACTGCATCTAATCGCATTGATTCACAAAGAAGATAATGTTTATGTATCTTTGTGCCCTGAATTGGATATTGCCAGCCAAGGCGAAAACGTCGAGCAGGCCAAGGCGAATTTAAAAGAAGCGGTAGAATTGTTTTATGAATACGCCCCAGCGGAAGAAATTGAGCGCCGTTATATTAGGCGTAAAAGGATGAATGGATAATTCCTAATCTAAACCAGCCATTCGATAATGTGCCTCGGTCAACCGTACAGCATATGGGAGAAAAGTTAATGTAATCATTCAAAGAGAGGTTAGTTCAACATGAAAGTTTATACCGCTATTATAGAAAAATGTCGTGACACTGGATTATATGTGAGATTTATTCCTGGATTTATAGGCGCGCATAGCCAAGCTGAATCATTGGATGAGCTCAATAAAAATCTTCGGGAAGTCATTGAAATGTTACTTGAGGATGGCGATCCAATATTGGAAACTGAGTTTGTTGGAACTCAAAATCGCGTACCTGATATTCGGGAACGCAGGCAAGCCGAGCCCTGGGATGAGACGGCGCATATTGGCTAACGCCGCCTTCGCGGCGGATCAATAAATGCGCGGAAACTTTAAGATGGGCGATATTCTGAAACTCCTAGTCTTCAACGGTGTCCAATTCATTACGGAACAGCCTGTCGATATAATCGCCGCCGAACTGATCAGGCGGCGGACTGATGCAATGAATAACCAGCAAGGAAATATCGTAAGGATCGGAACGCTAATCGCAAGTGGGCGCGGAAATTTGCACGGCGCGGCTTTAAATAGGGTTTTTGTACGGGTAAAAAGTCATTCGATGGCAACGTACGGATTTCTCCGTTTTCCGAAGCGCCCCCCTTAATCAACCAATTTCTGATTTAAAACAGGGCTTATTCCGTGAAATTATAGTAATTTTGCCGGTATTTCGTGGGGCCCTATAGTACAATTTTTACCACGATTTTTACCGTATAACACATAAAAGTCAAACGCCCATAATTAGTTTTTGACTATTTTTTTAATCTTCAATTAAAGGTGTTTATATGTTAACAAAATCACTTCGTAAGGCAATTGCCATTGCTTTTGTGTTATATAGTTACCAAACTCTGGCATCTGATCTGATATCCGATAATTTTGTTGTTTCTGGCCCAGTTGATAATTTAACTGCACTCTTTACCAATATTTCTACATCGACAACCGATTCATTCAACAATTATGTGGAAATTCAAGTTTCTGGTACAGGCCAGAGCGATGGCTCAAGCTTCAATGATGCTTTCTACAATGTTAGTTCCGAGACTGCAAACACAGGCTACTACCAATTAAATATGGCAACCGGCGGATCTTCTTTATCTGGTTCCGAACCCACTGCAAACGTCCAAAATGATATGGCCTTTATCAATAATGTTGGCTTTGTATCACCAGGCGCTATTCCCGCGTACAGCGCAACTAATACTTATGATTTTGTGGTTAATGTTGGTGCGGCGGGTACTCTGGCGTTTGGCGTTGCCGATGGCGATTATCTCGACAACAGTGGTCAATACAATATAACCGTATCACAATTGTCTTTAACGACAGTTCCGGAACCAGAAACCCTTACCCTGTTTGCCATTGGCTTACTCGGTTTAGGATTAGCTCGTAAAAAAGCGGTTCAAGCGTAATCTCAGCCAATAAGCAGGTTCGAGACACAAGCCACCTCATTTGAGGTGGCTTTTTTGTCCGGCTTTAACTCTCGATAACGAATAGCGTTTATCTGTCGCGCCGGCAAAACCGAATCGAGGCGATGAATTAAATCGCGACGGAAAAACCTTGTTGGACTAAAACGCGTCACCGCCTGCTTAGCCCAATAAACCATAGAATCTTTCCCAGTCGAACAACGGCCCCGGATCGGTCTTACGGCCCGGCGCAATATCGCTATGCCCGACTATCCGATGTCTGGAAAGCTGCGGGTAGTAGCTTAACAACACTCTCACGACTTCGGCCAGACGCTGATACTGTATATCGGTATAATCCTGCTTCACCGAGCCTTCCAGTTCTATACCCAACGAAAAATCGTTACAGCGTTCGCGACCCTGATATTCGGAAACGCCGGCATGCCAGGCCCTGAGATGAAACGGCACATATTGGGTAACGCCGCCTTCCCGGCGGATCAATAAATGCGCGGACACTTTAAGCTTGGCGATATCCTGAAACGCCTGGTCTTCAGCGGCGTCCAATTCGTTACGGAACAGCCTGTCGATATAATCGCCGCCGAACTGTTCGGGCGGCAGACTGACACAATGAATAACCAGCAAGGAAATATCGTTAGGATCGGGACGCTCATCGCAATTGGGTGAAGAAATTTGCACGGCGTCGCTTAAATAGTGGTCATTAATGATCATTTTGCTTACACTCCCCGGATGCCCGCGCGTTTCTTTACACGGATTGCAGAGCCGTACGGTTAGAAAACGGTTTTATGATTATAACAACTTATCAAACCCTACCGTAAATTAAGGGTATTTGTCGGCGTCAAAAGCCGAATAGCTGACGCTAGCTTAATATGCTATGAATAGTTTCCATTAATCAAACAACGCTCCAGCCAATGCTTGCAAGGTTTCCAACTGCGGACGGTCTGAAAAAACGCCGTATCCAGGTTTGTCCGGCGCCATACCGCGGACGAATAAATATTTTACGCCGCCGAAATGTCGCCGATATTCGTAATTCGGCAGGCGTTGTTGCAGATATCGGTCGAGCACCAGCGCATACAGCCAGTATTGCAGGCCGTAGTTATGTTCGCACATGGCCTGGAGCAGGGTTTCCGGCTGATAATCGGCCAAGCTGTTGGTTTTATAATCGATCAGATAAAATTGATTTTGATAACAGCAAACCAGGTCTATAAAGCCGGTCAGGAATCCGCTCATTTGCCGGGCCGCTAAAGGCTGATAAGCCGGAGATACGCTGAGTATCCGGTTTATCGCCTCGCTATCCAGATGCCGGGTAGCCAGATAGAAAGGCATTTCCTTGATGCAATTTTTATTACTGATGTTTTTAAGGCAAAACGCCGGGTCTTCGCTAAGCGGCGTGCTTGTTATTGTTTGCAGAAGTTCGTCTATCAAATGCGGCGCTTCAATCCGCAATCCATAGCGGCGTATGGCTAGATCGCGGCTGCGGCTGATATCGCCGCCATTCGCCAGGGTTTGAAAACCGAGCGTCTCCAGTAAACCATGGATTACGTTTCCGGTTTGCGCGCCTTTGGGCAAACCGGCGCCGGAAAGCTCGGCTTCCGTTGTTTCCTGGGCTTTATCCGCCGGTAGATCCGGGGCGTCATTCCGGCTTAAGGCGGTTAAGGCCGTATAACTGCTCATTTGCCAGAGGCTGTACAGAGAACGCTGAAATTGCCGGCAGCTTAATTCGGCGACGGTTTGCGGGGGCTGATAGCGGCCGGTTACGCTCTCATCGGCGGCTATCAGCCGGTAACTAAAAAACTGCGGGCGGGCGTTCGCATAATCTTGAAGTTTCCGCTGCTGGGCGGCAAAATCGGTTCCGGCAAATTCGAGCAAATACGCCAGCGCCGAATCATTAGCATTCTCTTTGCTGCGCACGTCCGCCCAAGCCAAATAACACCGGTATTTGGCGCGGGTCAGCGCCACATAGCAGAGGCGGATGTCTTCCGCCAGCTCTTCATAAAGCGCCTGCTGGCGGCGTTCGGAGAATTGTTCGGAGCCTAAATCGGCGATCATCAGCTCATTTTCATGGCACTGAATCTGATTTTGTTCGGATTTCAACCGGTCGCTACGTTGCCAAAGGGCGGGACAAAACACCAGCGGGTATTCTAAGCCTTTGGCGCTATGCAACGTGACGATTTTTACCGCATCGGCGTCGCTTTCCAAGCGTAATTGCCGGTCTTCGCCGCTATCCTGTTCGGCTTGCTGCATGGCGCGGCGCAGCCAATCCAGGGTTTTATTGATGGCGAGCCGCTCATCGATACTGGCTTGCTGTAAACGTTCCAGAATATGATGCAAATTGGTCAAAATCCGTTCGGCGCCGGGACGGCCGGCCAGGCGTTGCTCAACTTGCTCTTGCCGGAGCAGATTTTGCATCATGCACAGCAAGCCGGATTGCCGCCAAAGTTCGTGATAACCTTGAAAGCGGCTTAGCCAGGCGTCCAAACCGCTTTCATCATTAGTCAACCGGTATAGCTCTTGGCCGTCCAGATTAAACCAGTCCAGCATTAAAGCCTGTTTCAGCGCCTGTATATCCGCTGGTTGCGCGACAGCCTGCAAGACATGGTAAATCGCCCGCGCTTCCGGAGCGGCGAACACGGACTGCTTGCTGTTCACCACGGAGGGAATTCCGGCCGCCCGCAGGGCCTGTTGATATTCAAAAGCCTGAGCGTTACTGCGCACCAGAATCGCCATATCGCCGGCTTGTAGCGAACGGCTGACGCCGTCTTCAACCGCAACGGCGCCGGCGCCGGCCAATAATTGCAAAATTTCATTGACGACCGCCAGCCGCAAAACTTGCCCGGCTTTGCCGGCCGTCCAGTGCTCTAAGTTGCCGGTATTTTGTTGCAATTGCCAGAATTCCAGCGGCGGCGTAGCGCCGATAGCGCCCGATGCGGGGCTGCGCGCGGCGCTGACGGGATGAAACGGCAATTCCGGAAACAAGAAAGGATCTTGGCGTTGAAATAAACAATTTACCGCCGCCACCAGATGCGGATGCGAGCGCCGGTTGTATTGCAGCGTATAGCAATGCGCGGCTTGCCGCCGAGCCTGAAAATAAGAATAAATATCGGCGCCGCGGAACTTGTAAATGGCTTGTTTTGGATCGCCGATCAGGTATAAATATTGGTCGGGCGCGGTAAAAATCGTGGCGAATATTCGCCATTGCTGGTCATCGGTATCCTGAAATTCGTCGATTAACGCCACTTTGAAGCGTTGTTGCAATTGAGCCGTCAGAAATGCCGAATACTCGCCGCTTAAAGCCGCCGCCAAACGGTTGATCAGATCGTCGAAAGACCATACGTTCTGTTGCTCCAACACCGAACTTAAGCGCTCGCGCAAATGCCGCAGCAGCGCGCAGCGGAAAACCACGCGTAACTGTTGCAAGGCGTCCGCCAGGCGGTCAATTACGCCGGCGTCGAACCCCCTGTCGGCGAGAAAGCGCTGCTTTTGTTCGGCGCCCGTTAATGGGCGGCTGTGACTGGGCATGAATTTACGGCCATTCAAGCCCGCCAGCAATCCGGCTGTGGTCAACCAGGAAAAATCGGCATAGCCGCCATCCGGATCGGCCAACCACTTCGACAGGCCGGCGCTATTTGCCGTTACGATTCTAAGATAGGAATCGTTAAAATAACCTTCGGCGCAAGCGGATTCTAATTTTTCCAACAGCGCCGGCAAACTTTTACCGGCATCGGCCAGCAAAGTTCTCAGGGTATTAAAAATCGGCTCAGGATCGCTGTCGTCAGGATAAACGGTTTGCCGCAAGCTGATATTATTAATGCTGTCCAGCAGCGCTTCCGGGTTCGCGTAGGCGGATGTTAGCAGGCTTACCTGCCAAAGGGGCCTTTTATACAACTGCGCGCGCCAAAAATCGTCCGCGCAATTTTGGCGGCTGGCCGAAATATCGGCGCTCAATTCGCAATCGAACATTTGCCCGCTTTCCAGGGCATGTTCAGTCAAAACCCGTTGACAAAAGCCGTGGATGGTAAAAATAGCGGCCTGGTCTATATCCAGCAGCGCCCGATCAAGCCGCCGGCGGATAAGCGCTGCTTCGTGCGGCAAACCTTGCAGCCATTTACCTAGATCGGTATCGCCGGGAGCTCCGCAACCTGTTTCAATAAGATTAGCGCGGGCTTCAACCAGACGGGAGCGAATCCGTTCTTTCAATTCTTCAGTGGCCGCCTTGGTAAAAGTCACCACCAATAAGTCTTTAATGTTTAGATCGCGCTCGACTACAAAGCGTAACACCAGCGTCGCTATCGTGTATGTTTTCCCTGTGCCGGCGCTGGCTTCGATCAGATTGACGCCTGTTTGCAAGGGGCTGCCTAGCGCTTCAAAGGCTTCATAAGCCATGGGCGCGCCTCCAGGCGGTTTTTAATAAATCATCGCATCGCCGGGCGAAATCGGCGTTAAACAGCAGGTTTAAATCTCGCCCGGCCAACAGTTGCGCAATTTCCGGTTCATAGCCCTGCTCCAGGGCAGCCAGCATTTTCTTGATGACCGCATTTAGCGCCAGTTCCGGTTTACTCTGTTGCAGATACCAGAAAGACGCGTCGGTAAAAAAAGCGTCCGGGGCTTGTTTTCCTTGCACGAATATATCCAGCAACGCTTCTAAAATGCGCTGATCGGCGATTTCCGGCGCAAAACTTAAGTCCGCATCGATACTTAATAAATAAGTCGTTTGCGGCTGTATACGGTTAATCAGCAGATGATGCAGCCAAGCCGTCATAAAATCCTTGCCTTTTAGCGTGCTATAACGGTAAAAAAGACCGCAGTTACTATAAATATGCTCAAGCTTGCCGGACAGTCTATAACGGCCGACTTTAAAATCGACCGCCAACGCCGGCCGCGCATTGCCCGGATTTTTTGCAAGCACGCCCGCCGCGAATACTTGAAGATCCCGCCTCTGGAGCCGCCAAGCCAGTTCGCCGGGCGTCCCCGCCGGCCAGCATCCGCGCGCCTGCAGCTTAGCCAACGGCGCATCGCCGCCAGCCAAAAGTTCAGCCAGCCACTGCTGGTTGATTTTGTACTGTTCCAGCGTATCCAGCGTAAACGGCTCACGTTCTTCAGGCTCGGCGTCCAGTTGCGGTAAAAATAATCCTAGTTGCCGGCGCAGAAAAAACCGTTGCGGGTGATTGTAAAAGCTCAGCAATTCGTCAACAGCAACCGTTTCCGCGTCTTCGACCGCGATCCGGCCCCGCCACCAAGGTTGAAATGGCTGCTCGCCGGCGCGCAGACCCAGGGCCACCGCATAATCGTGCCGGGAATAACTGAACAGGCGCGGCTGGCCGCCGTCAAAATAACGGCTGCTGAAAGCGTGCAGCGGATGAGTGGTGATTAATTCAAGCCGATAGCAATCGCGCAGTACGTCCAGTAATTCGCTAACGATCACCGACGGCGGTATCGGACTGTTGTTTTGCTGAGATAAGCCGATATAAGTGATAATTAATTGCCGGCGGGCGGATAACAAGATTTCCAGAAACTGATAGCGGTCGTCCGCCCGGCGCGATCGATCACCCAGGCGCGGGAACTTAGCGATTAAATCAAAATCCGGGCTGCGTTCTATTTTTGGAAACTCGCCATCGTTCATGCCTAGCAAGGCAATAATTTGAAAAGGAATGCTGCGCATCGGCAGCATGGAGCAGAAAGTGAGTTGGCCGCGTAAGAAACCGCTGACGGAGTTGGTTTCCCGCAAACGGCCTTCCATCCAGGCTACGATTACCGGACACGCCACCGGTTGGCTATGTATGCCGGCTATTTCCCGCATTTCCTCCAGCAGCTCATTGAGTTCCTGCCGTTCCGGGGAATAAGCGTCGCCGAATAATTGTCCGCTATAGCCGATTAGTAAAGCTCGCCAGTCCGACAGCGTCCTGGCGCTAGGCAAAGCGTCCGCCGCTTGAAAAAGTAAATGCAGGAAATCATTCAATCCGCCTAAAGCCTGACTGGCGGAACCCTCAATATCCGGATACGGCAAAACGCCGTCCACAAACTCGGCGTCTTCGGCTAGCGCATATCCCATAAACAGCCTATCCAAAGCCGCCTGCCAAGTGTTTTGTTGAATATCGGGCAAATCCAATGCGCGTTTATGCGCCGCCGATTCGCCCCAGCGTACCTGAGTATCCCGTATCCAGTAGCGGATTAAAACCATATCGTCTTCACTAAGACCGAAGTTGACGTACACGATTTCTTCTTCGAGCAAATACAGTACGCTCCGCCATCCGAAACGGCTTTGCGACAGGTTTAGAAACCGCAGCAAAGCATTGAGTAAGGCGTTGCTGCCGTGCAAGCTGCGGTCTGCTATCGCGTGCTGTATATCGCTGAAAACGGCGCTGATAAACGGCGCATAAAGTTGAATATCCGGCGCCATAACCACAATGTCGCGTAATTCCAACCGGGGATCTTTTGCTAACGCCGCCAACAGTTGATCTTTGAGCACCTGCACTTCGCGTAATCGGGAATGGCAGGCATGGGCGACTATGGTTCCGTCCGCCTGTAAAGCGATGGAGCGGACTTGATTATTTAACAGATCGTTTTGCAAATGTTGCAGATTGCTGTCGGCAACGCCAGCTTCGAAACTGCTGGGCTCAAATTGAAAGTCGACTTGCTCCAACAGTAATTGCTGAAATTCACGGCCTTGCTGTCCCAGGGAAATTAACAATGGATGGCCCTGAAATTCAGCCAATTCCGCTTGCAGGCGTTTGCTAGGCAAATCCGCCCAGTAGATTTGCACCGGATTCAGTAAATACAAATGCACGTCGCAATGCCCGCCTAAGGCTTGTAAATAAGCCAGCAGCAAGGGCGGCATGCTGTTAACGCCGAATACCGAAATGCGTTCCGGTAAAAGCGCGTTTAATTCGCCGCTAGCCGCTTGCCGTAAATAAAGGATGGCCTTCCGCCATTGTTCGCCGCGATGCTGACCGCCGATTTCGGCTATCAGCGCCCGCCACAGTCCGGCTTGCCAGCGTTCGCTATCATTTTTACTCTCTAATCCGCCGCGTCCCCAGACATCCAGCATATCCGCGCGCATTATTTGGTATTGATCGAAAATACCGGTCAACTGCCGGGCCAATTGGAAACGTTTCAATTCGGCGTTGGCGCCGCTCAAAAAATAGCGCAAGGGTTTAAATTCTTCGGCGCCGGTATCTCTTAGCAGCGCTTCGAAACGCCAAACGAGTAAATGCCGGTCAAAATCGTCCGTGTTTTCGTTTTTAAACAAGGCGCCGGTCAAGGTATTAAAAAACTTTAGCGGAAACAGATAACGGTAATTACTCCAAACTTTACTGCGTTGCGCCAATTGCTGCGATAGCCAACGCTCCATGCCTAGGCTTTGAATTAAAAATATTTCCGGGGCGAGCACAGATGCCAGAGGACGCGAATTTAATACCGCTAACAGATGTTCGAGCAGATTTTCAGTCTTGTTGGAGCTATGCAAAATGAACATGTAGGATTAAAATTTAGACAAACGCAAAACAAAGCGGATAATTTCGGCAGACTATCGTTAAACTTACAGGAATACAATGAAAATTATATGTCTTATTATGGGCCTGTTTCTGTCCGCGGGCAGTTGGGCTGAAGTTTTTAAATGCGCCGATTCCACCGGTCATATTCATTACCAGTCCCAGCCCTGTAAGGAGGAACACAAGGCTTTGCAATTGAACCCCAAGACCGGCTCCTCGCTGGACCTTAACGAACAAGAGCGCCAAAAAGCTATTAACGCCGAACAGCGCAAACAACAGGAATTACAGCGTCTAGCGGAAGAAAACGCCAAAATGGAGGTCGCCAGCCAAATTAAGGAACAGGCCAGAGCCGAAAGCAAACTGACGCAAACCATGGTTAAACAAAATCCGTTGCAGTTTTCCGCTTACGCCATTCCGGCTTACGATCCCGACAAGCTGCCCGACTATGTAAAACCTTTTGGAGACAAATTACCGGATATCGAGAAATACAGACGCCTGGCCGCCCAAAAAGCCCTCGCTACCGGGAAATGTCAACGCGTCGAGTCCGACGAACTGACTAACCGCAGCAAGCCGGATGCTTTAATATTTTTAATCAATTGCAGCAGCGGCGCGAATTTGTATTTTAATCAGACCGAGTTAAACTAAAAATCCGCATAACTGTTCGGCGCGAGCACAAATTGGTTGAATTACTCGGCTATTGGCGTAACTTCCGATTTTAGATAAGCGCCGCGTTTGCTAACCGCAATACTGATTGCGTTATTCCCGGTAAACCCCGTCGGCGTCGGCGTCTATTACCCCCAAAGGCCGGTTAAACGTATAATTAAACGGAGTCAAAACCAACGCATTAACGGTTTTGTCGAAAGCATCGTTCGGAGGCGAAATAGCCGCAATGGCGGTTAGCGGTAAAATACTGACAAATATGGCTGAACCCGCTATTGTTGCTACAATTCCCGCCGGCCTATACAGGGTAATGTCAAAAAAATATATGCCGAGCACTTTGCTTTCCGCGCTGTTTACCGTCGGAGTAAACGCCAGCAACATGGCCAAAATTAAAATTTTCTTCAAAATACCGTCCTCCTCTAAATTGAATGTCTAAGGGTAAACGAAAAAGCCGCTGTGTCAAACCTTTGTTTGATCCAACCCATACTAAACGGAACATACCCAAGTTTAAGTTATTCTAATCGTTCAGTTACTTAAGATATGGCCGTTGTTGAACCAGATTAATTTATTATATACGCCATTCGGCCTAATAAAGTTTAAAATTCCGCCAGCGCCGCCAGCGCTTCCTGAATATTACCGACCGGATAAATCCGCAGATCTTTTATCGTTTCCTTGGGTTTATTGCTTTTAGGAATCACTGCCCGTTTAAAACCGTGTTTGGCGGCTTCATTGAGGCGGGCGTGGCCGTTCGCCACCGGACGAATTTCGCCGTTCAAACCCAGTTCGCCAAAAAACACCGTATCGTAAGGGATAATCCGGTCGCGCAAGCTGGAAACCACGCCTATCACTATCGCTAAATCGCTGCTGGTTTCGGTGACTTTAATGCCGCCGACCACATTGGCGTATATCTCATCCGTACCTGTAAAAATACCGCCGTGCCGGGAGAGCACCGCGAGCAGCATGGATAGGCGGTTTTGGTCCAGCCCTACCGCCAGACGGCGCGGATTTCCGTATTGACTTTCAGTAACCAGCGCCTGAATTTCCACCAGCAAAGGCCGGGTGCCTTCCCAAAGCACCGTCACCACACTGCCGGGCGCGGGCTTTTCGGCGCGGGATAAAAACATCGCGGACGGATTTTTTACTTCTTTTAGCCCTGAGCTTTCCATGGCGAAAAAACCCAGCTCGCCGACGCTGCCGAAACGGTTTTTATCCGCGCGCAGCACCCGGAACCGCGAGTCATCGGTGGCGGACAGCACCACCTGCGCGTCTACGATATGGCTTAGCGTCATAGGTCCCGCCAGGGATTGGTCTTTGGTAACGTGCCCGACCAGAAAAAATGAAACGCCGGTTCTTTTCGCGTATTGGGTCAGATAACTGGCGGACTCCCGTACTTGCGAGACCGAGCCGGGGGCTGAATCGCAATCGGCGGTATACATGACCTGAATCGAGTCGATAATCACCACTTGCGGACGCTCGGTATCCAGTATTTCACATATCCGCTGCACGGACGTTTCCGCCAACATTTTTATCTGGGCGGTTTTTAAGCCCAGCCGATGAGCGCGTTCGGCAATCTGCTGCAAGGATTCTTCTCCCGACACGTAAAGCACAGGGTGTTGTTGCGCCATATGGGCAATGGCTTGCAGTAAAATCGTGCTTTTGCCGGCGCCGGGCGCTCCACCGATTAAAACAACGCTGCCCATGGTTACGCCGCCGCCCAATACCCGGTCGAATTCGGATAATCCGGTCGAAATCCGCACGCTGTTAGCCAGATTCACGTCCGACAGCCAGCAGACTTGGCTGGCGGCGCCGGCGTAACCGCTATGGCCGCGGCTGTGCTTTTCATTCGCAAGCCTGACTTCCTTGATGGCGTTCCAGGCGCCGCATTGATTACACTGCCCTACCCAACCCGGATAATCCGCGCCGCATTCGGTACAGACAAAGGCCGACTTCGGTTTTTTAGCCATACCTACACCACTATGCCCGGTTGTTCGACTATTTGTACGCGCTGGGTTATGCCGCACAACAGCGTATACGGAATGGTGTCGGCATGGCGGGCAATCTCCTCCACCGGCAGTTTCTCGCCCCACAAGGTCACCGGGTCGCCCGGTTTAGCATGCGGCTGGTTGTTTAAATCCACGGTAATCATATCCATCGACACTCTGCCGATTAACGGCGCGCGCCGGCCGTTAACCAGCACCGGCGCGCCGGATTGGGTATGGCGATGATAACCGTCGCCGTAGCCGATGGAAATCACCCCTAACCGGGTAGGCGACCGGCATTGCCAAACGCCGCTGTAACCAACGCTTTCGCCGGCCGCGACATTCTTGACGGCAATTAACCGGGAGTGCAAACTCATTGCCGGTTTTAAACCGAAGTCCTGCCCGGTTTTACCCGCAAACGGCGAACATCCGTAGAGCATCAGACCCGGACGCACCCAATCGCTGAACAGATTCGGCCAACCGATGATGCCGGCCGAATTCGCCAGACTGCTTTCCCCAGGGAAATTTTGCACGGCTTGCTTAAACAATTCGATTTGTTTCAAGGTTTTGTTATCCAGCAAATCATCCGCATTCGCGAAATGCGTAATCAAATTGATGGGCTGCCGGACTAGCGGGCAACTTAATAACTGCTGGTAGGCGGCATGAAAATCCGGATTTTTGAAGCCTAAGCGGTTCATGCCGGTATCCATTTTTAACCAAGCCGTGAATTGCTGGGCGCCCGGAACGTTCTGCCTTAAAATTTCGATTTGCTGTGCGGTATGGATGACGCTATCCAATTGATGTTTTAGAATTAATTGTAATTCATCGGCGCAAACAAATCCTTGCAAAACGGTAATGGGAAGTTTCCAGCCCGCTTCCCGCAGCCGTACGCCTTCGTCGACCCGCGCCACCGCGAAACCGTCGGCGGCCTCCAAGGCTTTAGCAATCCGGATAATACCGTGGCCATAAGCATTGGCTTTTATCACAGCCATGATTCTCCGCTCCGGCGCATAGCGTTTAACTTGCGCCAGATTATGCCGGACCGCGGATAAATCCAGATGCACATAAGTGGCCGGCGTCATTCGTAATCCTCATTGCCATAACCGCTGGCGAAGTTTTCGAAGCGGGTATACTGGCCGAGGAATGTTAGGCGCACCACGCCTAGCGGGCCGTTACGCTGTTTGCCGATAATGATTTCGGCTATGCCTTTATCCGGGCTATCTTCGTTATATACTTCGTCGCGGTAAACGAAAATAATCAAATCGGCGTCCTGTTCTATTGCTCCGGATTCGCGCAGATCGGACATGACAGGCCGTTTATTCGGACGCTGCTCCAGGTTACGGTTAAGCTGGGATAAGGCGATAACCGGTACGTTTAATTCCTTGGCGAGCGCTTTCAACGAACGGGAAATATCGGAAATTTGTTGGACGCGGTTATCGCCGCTGGCCGGGGATTGCATGAGCTGTAAATAATCCAGCACAATCAAACCCAGCTGGCCGTGCTCGCGGGTTAAACGCCGGGCTCTGGAGCGTACTTCCGTAGGCGTTAAAGCCGGCGTGTCGTCTATAAACAACTTGGTTTCCGCCAACAGATTGATCGCCGAGGTAAGACGCGGCCAATCATTATCATCCAGCTTACCGGTGCGGACTTTGTGCTGATCGATCCGGCCCAGCGAGGACATCATACGCATGGCCAACGCTTCGCCGGGCATTTCCATACTGAAGACGGCAACCGGCTTTCCGCTTTTCAAGGCGACATTCTCGGCGATATTCATGGCGATCGTCGTTTTCCCCATCGACGGCCTGCCGGCGACTATAATCAAATCCGCCGGTTGTAACCCCGATGTTTTCTCGTCCAGATCGGTAAAACCGGTGCCGGCGCCGGTAATATTGCCTTCCATTTCGTAGAGCAATTCGATTTTGTCGACCGCTTTCGCCAATAGCGATTTGATCGGCGTAAAACCGCCCTGGCCGCGTTGCCGCTGTTCGGCGATCTCGAAAACCCGGCGTTCGGCGTTTTCCAGTAATTCGGCGGTTTCCCGGCCTTCGGTATTGAAAGCCGAATCGGAGATATCGGTGCCGACATGGATGAGCTGGCGCAATACCGAACGGTCGCGGACGATATTGGCGTAAGCGACGATATTGGCGGCGCTGGGCGTATCTTTGATCAGCATGCCCAGATACGCCAAGCCGCCTACGTTTTCCAGTTCGCCGATGGCGTCAAGCGTTTCCGACAACGTGATGACATCGAAAGGCTCCTGTTTTTCCGCCAATTGGGCAATGCCGCGGAAAATTAGCTTATGGTCGCGCCGGTAGAAATCGTTTTCGATGATTTTGTCCGCAACCGAATCCCAAGTCTGATTATCCAGCATCAGGCCGCCTAGCACCGACTGTTCCGCCTGTATGGAATGCGGCGGTATTTTTAAGGATTCGACGCTACGGTCGGGGTTGAAATAAAAATCTTCGGACATCAGGGGGTGAATGGCGGTTTTTCGTAAAAAACCCTCATTATAATACCTGCCGGCTATTAAATTTCATGGCTAAGAACTTTATGCAATATAAATTTGGGCAAGTATTTAGCGAGTGAAGAAATTATAGTCAGCTACCCGGCGTTTGGGGCCGGGTAATTGACCGAATCATCCAAAGCAGACTATCGCCCAATGTTGTCGCGCCGCTTAAAGTTCAGCAAGCCTATACCCGTTAAAAATAACCAGACCATTCCAGGCTCCGGTACAGCAGTGGTCGCGACAACATCGCCGGGGCTGACTAACCAAACATTATTCTGATTGTACTTAAGGACGCTGCCGAACTGGAGTCCATTATTGTTATTAAAGTACCATGCGTCGCTAGATCCTGACGCATACTCGGTACCCGACCAATATCCGAGGTCTTGCTCATTGGTAAAATGATTGCTGCTGGGGATGGCATTTCCAGACGTTCCGCCTAGCTCGTTATAGAACAGCTCGCCCAGTTGACTGCCTGTGTCGTTATAACCAACCACGGCATCGCTGGTCGGCAACGCCCAATGCGTTGAATTACCGTAATCCGTACTGTTCAAATAGTTGACAAAGGCTTGCGCCGCCCACCAGTCAACTGTGCCGCCGGAGTGAAAATCACTAGCCGACAAATTGTAGATGCCGCTACCTCCGTTATCATATGAATTCGGAGTATCGTGGACGACCGGACTTGCTTTGATTATGTCTTGTACCATAGTATTATATCCGTTGGTATTTTCCATGGTTCCTAACAAATTGGCGTCCGATGTCCATGTAGCGTTCAAGGCGCTATCGTAGACGCCTAATCCGTTGTCGATTGAAGATAACTGGGCTTGGGCGTTTATCGTGGTTATGCTGAACAGCACACCGGCTGCCAGCAGAGGTTTTTTGTATTGCATGGTTGTTCTCCTTTAGCTTGGACTCTATCGGGTATACGAAAGAAGTTTGCACGATAATCAACCAGTCATGAGTCCTTTTAAAAACCCAGAAAAGACGTTATGTTTACTAGTAAATAGACCAATTGCATGCAAAAATATGCTAACACTTTTGCAAGCTATGTCACATTAAATATTTCACAATAAATTTGTGATAACTTTACTTCTGCTTGAGGTGCGGGACAGGTTATATCCCCGTTCCTGAAATTTCGGATAACTTGCCGGCTGGCAGTTGGTATCGAGAGATTGAAAACGTTACGGACGGGTAAATACCCCGTCCAGCCTTTGATAGTCAGATACCCAGCTTTTATCGCAGGAGGACAGGGCTGATTAAACGCCCAAATTCCGTTTTTGCCTCTCAATATCGCGCATATAGCGCTGTATGCCGGATTCGAAAGCGGGTGGAAGGTCAACAAATAAACAACCGATTCTTTGTTCAAATTGGGCCGAACTTTCCAGGTTTTCGGTCGCTTCTATAATGACAAAACCGATGTTCTCGCTTTCGCCGTTCTCCAGAAACAATTTACAATTCCGGAATTCCTTGCCGGCGGCAAATAGATTGGCGAATTCGGCAGCCGAATTTATTATGGCGAAGCCGCTGATGCTAAGATCGACAATTCTTAGGGTGACACTGTCTTCAAGCGGATTATTCAGCTCGGAAACCGATTTACCGCTACTCACCTCGCAAAAGCTGCCGGTATGGGAGAGCGGAATCCTGACCCGGTAATACTGCCGCCGTTGCAGCCAAAACACGGCGTCCGGCATAGACATCTTAAAAGCCGTCCGCCCAGCGCTTGGAATCTTTTTAACATTTCTGCCTGAAAAGACGACTTTAATGCCATCCATCTGGGTGCGGAATACGACTTTCGTGGAATTTAATAACTGAACATTCAAATCTTCGTTCGGCGCGCCATCAACGATCAAGCTGTCTTTTTTCGGATCGAACTCAGTGATTGCCGTAAGAAAAGACTCATTGTCGCTGCCGAAATGCGCCGAAATAATGCACCGATTTTTGTAGACATCGGTCAGATGACTGATAACAAGTTTCGGATTAGTAACCAGATAATCACTTTCCGTTTCTATGTCAGTTGTTAAATTTTGCTGGTCGCACAAGGAGTTATTGTAAAATAGCATGCTTTACTTCACTTAAGTACGGGATTAAGATGGGTTGGCTGTTTCTTTTTACCGCCGGCTGCGCCGAAATAATTTTCGCGGTTAGCCTTAAGTATAACCAAGGTTTTACAAAATTGTGGCCGAGCGTCATTTCCGGCGTAACCGGCGCCGCCAGCGTTTATTTGCTGATGCTGGCGCTTAAAACCTTGCCGGTGGGTACCGCCTACGCCATATGGACGGGAATGGGCGCCGTCGGCGTGGCGATTATAGGCATACTGTTATTTAAAGAATCGGCGCATTGGATACGGCTGGCGTCAATACTATTTATCGTCATCGGCATTGTCGGTCTGAAAATCACACATGTAGAATAATGTTGCATTTATTCGCATTATCTTCGTTGCCGCAGGAATGCCTGGACCGCGTCGGCTCCGGCGACGACGTGCTGTTACAGCATGGCGCGTTCTGGGCCGCTTTTTCAGGCCACCGCGATAACCCTAAATTACATCGGCTCATGGCGAGAGACATCCGCGTTTACGTTTTGCAAGAGTGGTTGACGGTCAACGGCCTCACCGACGGGCAAATTTTAGCCGGCGTCGAAATTATCGATTATTCGGGCCTGGTCGGGCTAACCGTTAAAAACTCGGTCATACATACATGGCGCTGATCGTTGAAGATAATCGGTATAAAACGACCGATGAAGGTTTTTTATTGGACGCCAGCGCATGGAACCGGCAAATCGCCCTGCAACTGGCGAGTTTAGAGGGTTTGGAATTAAGTGACGCGCATTGGGAAATTCTCTTTTTCATTCGCGAATATTACGGTAAATTTAAGCACTTACCCAATGCCCGCATGTTTGCGGCCGCTATCCGCAAACAGTTGGGCGAAGAAAAAGGCGGCAGCCGGTATCTACAAAAACTGTTTCCGCAAGGGCCTTTAAAATATGCCTGTAAAATCGCGGGTTTGCCTAAACCGCCCACTTGTTTATAACTGCGTTTCCGAGAGAGATCGATGAATAATCCCCGTGTTGGTTTTATCAGTTTAGGCTGCCCGAAAGCCTTGGTCGATAGTGAACAAATTTTGACCCGCCTGCGTGCGGACGGCTATCTTATTGCCCCGAATTATCAAGATTCCGATCTTGTCATTGTCAACACTTGCGGCTTCATAGACGCTGCGGTGGAAGAATCGTTACAAAGCATAGGCGAAGCGCTGGCCGAAAACGGCCGGGTTATCGTTACCGGCTGCTTGGGGGTTAGGCAGAATGAGATTCTGGCGCGTCATCCGCAAGTATTGAAAATAACCGGCGCCCACGCCACGGATGAAGTGGTGGCGGCTGTTCATGAGCACTTGCCGCCGGCGCCAAATTTTGCGGCCGTCCTGCCGCCGCAAGGCGTCAAGCTTACTCCGCCGCATTACGCTTATCTGAAAATCTCGGAAGGTTGTAACCACCATTGCAGTTTTTGCATCATCCCTTCCATGCGCGGCGGTTTAGTCAGCCGCGGTATTTATGACGTGCTGCTCGAGGCCGAACTTCTGGCCGCCGCCGGGGTTAAAGAGTTGCTGGTAGTCTCGCAGGATACCGGCGCTTATGGCGTGGATTTACATTATCAAAGCCGCCCTTGGCAAAACCGGGAGTTGAAAACCCGTCTCTATGATTTGGCGGAAGCCCTGGGCGAACTCGGTATCTGGATACGGATGCATTATGTGTATCCATACCCGCATGTTGACGACGTGTTGCCGTTAATGGCCGCCGGTAAGATTTTGCCTTATCTGGATGTTCCTTTCCAGCACGCCAGCAGCCGGATTTTAAAACTTATGAAAAGGCCCGCCGCGGCGGAAAACAATTTGGAGCGCATCCGAGCCTGGCGGAACGTTTGCCCCGATCTCACGATCCGCAGCACTTTCATTGTCGGTTTTCCCGGAGAAACTGAACAAGATTTTAACGAATTGCTGGAATTTCTTAGCGCCGCCCGCATGGACCGAGTCGGTTGCTTCGCCTATTCTCCGGTTCGGGGCGCTACCGCAAACGCTTTGCCGGATCCTGTACCGGAAGCCGTTAAACAGGAACGTCTGGCGCGTTTTATGGAGCATCAAGCGGCGATCAGCGCCGAACGCTTGCAACAACGTATAGGGCGCACCGAAACGGTATTGATAGACGAAGTGGTGGAAGAAGGCGCGGTGGCCCGCGGCAAAAGCGACGCGCCGGAAATTGACGGCCAGGTGTTTATCGACGGCGCTGTGCATTTACGGGCGGGCGATTTTGTGCGGGTGGAAATTGAAGAAGCGGATGAATATGATTTATGGGGGCATTTGGTTTAAAATTCGGGAAACCAAAGCCGAGTGGAGAAATGATGAATACCGATGATTGTTTATTTTGTAAAATGGCTACCGGCGTCATACAGACCAATGTAGTTTTCGAAGACGACAAATTGCTCGCTTTCCATGATATAACGCCGCAAGCGCCTTTGCATGTGCTAATTATCCCAAAACAGCATATCACCAACTTGAACGACTTAGACGATAGCGAATTGGGGGGGCGATTACTACAAACCGCCGCCAGACTGGCCGCCAAATTCGGCTACGCGGATAGCGGCTACCGGTTGGTATTTAATACCAATGCCGACGGCGGGCAGTCCGTCTATCATTTACATGCGCATTTACTGTCGGGACGTAAATTACGCTGGCCGCCTGGTTGATCAAGATAATTCTTGACTAAATTACTAGGTAATGTCATAATCAAAAAACATAGATTCAAATATTAAGAGTTTTATATGTCTGATCCAATTGTTTTTACTGATAGCGCAGCGCAAAAAGTGGCTAGTTTGA